>JARRQF010000484.1:0-2891 GCA_037382065.1 Candidatus Thiodiazotropha sp.
ACCACAAACTGAGATTCAGCGACTCGCTCCGAGAGTACTTTTAATAGCACCTGAGACATAATAATTGGAACTATCCCGATCGGCACAAAAATCAATTGTAGCGCTCTGTACGTTGCAAGCTGATCATTGGTCACAATAAACCCAAGAACAAGGATGATAGCATTCATGTACAGAGCAGACTGAAGCTCATGCAAACCATAGGGGATTCGATCACGAAAAAACCTAAACAATGACTTAGGTCTATCTGGAAATGTTCGCTCATCATTGTCCTTCTTACTATAATAAAACAATTGCACCAACGCAGTCATTAAAAGCATCAAATTGATGGTGATGCACCACCAAAACATATTCTCCAAGTTTGTTGGCAAATTACTCAAGTACAGGTAGAAAGAAAAAATACCAATTAGACTGATAAATACGGAATAACCTACTGCCGCATTCGCAAACAGGCCAACCCCCCTGAAGAAGCAATAAACAGTGTTCGATAACGAAAGAATAACCGCAAGAAGAAGAGCATAGTAATACGAACTAAAATCAAATTCGATTAAGTACTTACCTGCCAAAATAAACCCAAACAAAACGATAACAATTACAAAGCTCAGCAGCACCGATCGCTTCAAATAGTAATACTTACGTAACTCATAGCGGGAAATCTTGTAGATCAAAAATGTTTGAGCCCCAAAAGATATGATTGCCGCAAGAATATTAGCAAGAGATAAAATAAACGCTAAGAGACCAAACTCACCAATACTCATATTTCTGGCTAAGCTGTAACTGAAAATCCACCTTCCAGAAAAGTAAGCCAAATTTGACAGAGTATTTCCGAACAGGAATGATTTCAAACGCGCGTTTTTCAACATTAATACCCAAGCATTCTATTACAGAGGAAAAGTATAAGGAGAATAACCGCAACACCCCTGCCTATCAAGACAGAAAGCTGTAGTAAGGTTACACCTAATATATTCTTTTATTCGATCTCAATCTACTTATCACTGTTTATCATAGTAGTTATTCTAGAAATGCCATATATATTTTCAAAAGAACATAATAAGCAGCGTTTGTTATAACAAAATTAACAGATTTCTCTTTTACTCTTTTTTTCAACTCTGTAAAATCAAGTAGAATATTCGAGAATATCATAAATATTTATCTGTTCATTTAAATACGTGACTAAAGAACCCCAACGTTTAACTGTAATACCCCAAGCTTAGAGATGGACCCCGTAAGTTGGACAGTATGACAAGTGAAAATCAACAAGGACATCAAAAAATCAAGGACACCCAACACCAAGTCGCCGCATTTTCGGTAGCAACTCGTTTGGGATTGATCCCTTTTGGCATCGCGAATCGCACGGCCTGTCCGGCCCACTAAATCGAGGTAGTCTTGCAAGCTGCAATTCGATACCGGTATCAGTGTGGGCATTTCTGGATCCCACAAAGGATCTCAAACGGGTCTCATTGATATTTTGGTTTTTGCTGGTAAACGCTTGCCTTGCCAGGCTCGGACTCGCTCTTGAATGGAGGTATAATCTGATTTCTCGGGAGTATTGGCTATCCCCGCCCTGATCGGATTGAGGTTCACTAACCCATGCAGGTCAGCTGTGCTGTTTCATCCAGGAGCACCCCCCCGCATAGAAGTGGACCCCAAAAATTGGACAACACGATAAGTGCATCCTCGGGTTATGCCGCCTCCCTGACGGCGTCTTGGTAATACACACTGTCCGGCGTCTTCCTGTCAAGCGACTGATGCCGCCGTTTGCTGTTGTAGAAGGCAAAGTACCGGCCTAACGAGTCGCGAGCATCACCGATGCTCTCATAGGCCTTCAGGTAGACATCCTCATACTTCACGCTGCGCCACAGGCGCTCGACAAATACGTTGTCGACCCAGCGGCCCTTTCCGTCCATGCTGATTTGAATGCCATGCTGCTTGAGCACACCGGTAAACTCCTCGCTGGTGAACTGGCTACCCTGATCGGTATTGAAGATCTCGGGCGCACCGTAGTTCTCAACGGCCTCTTCCAGTGCCTCGATACAGAAGCTGGTGTCCAGCGTGTTGGAGACGCGCCAGGAGAGCACCCGCCGTGAGAACCAATCTATGATAGCCACAAGATAGACAAAGCCGCGGGCCATCGGGATGTAGGTGATATCGGTCGCCCACACTTGGTTCGGACGGTTGATGGCGAGCCCCCTGATCAGGTAGGGATACACCTTGTGCGCCTGATTGGCCAAGCTGAGGTTGCGCTTAGGATACAGCGCTACCAGGCCCATGGTGCGCATCAGGCGCTGTATACGTTTGCGGTTGACCCGATACCCCTCGTCCTCAAGCCAGTCACGGATACGCCTGCTGCCGTAGTAGGGATGCTCAAGGTGGCACCGGTCGATCAGCCTCATCAGCTCAAGCTCTTCCTCACTCACCGGCTCCGCTACGTGATAAAAGGTCGAGCGTGGTAGCGCCAGAAGCTCGCATTGGCGAGTGACTGGCAACGGGTCCTTCCGGTCTACCATTTCTTTCCTCTGGGCCCGTGAATCCGTTCGAGCCCGCGTTCTAAAAAATCATTTTCCATCGTCAGTTGGCCGATTTTGGCATGCAGCGCCTGGACTGTCTCTTCCGTATCCTCAGCCTTTTTTGCGCTCTTACCGAAGACATCGGGGGCCCCGCTGAGTAGTTGCTTCTTCCACTCGGTTATCTGGTTGGCGTGGACATCGAACTTCTTGACCATCTCTGCCATGGTTTGGTTACCCTGAATTGCCGCCAAGGCCACCTTCGACTTAAATTCAGGTGAATGCGTACGTCTCTTTCGTGTCATTGCTTCTCTCCACTGCTTGCTGCTTATGATGGAGGAAAGCACTTATCTTCGTCCAGTTACTGCCCAACCGGTGGGGTCCACCTCT
>JARRQF010000485.1:0-3754 GCA_037382065.1 Candidatus Thiodiazotropha sp.
TTGTAGACCCAATGAAGGATCAGCGGAAAGAGGAGGACTACAGCAAGAAGTGCTGCGATGAGTGTGAGAATAAGCTGTATGTCCATTGGATAGGAAGTTGAACTTCAGGATTGGTGTTATACGAGGCGAAGAAGGAACAACAGAGTGTAGGGCACACAGCGGTGTTCTAACAGGGGTTCTGTTGAGTGGGTAAGGATAGCAGATTTTTCGCAGGTACTGAATCTGGTACGAGAATAGATAAAGAGATGCAGCGCGGGACACCCAACTTTTACTCACTCTGACCTCCATGAAACATGGGTGCTGAGATGGACACCCCGCCATCCTGCATCGTATGTGCCAAACTTGAAGTGAGGTGTTTACTCAATCAACAAGCAACGGGGTGTCCGCCATGAAGAATAGCCTAGTCAGCATCGATTTAGCAAAGAACGTTTTCCAAGTCTGTGCCATGGATGATGATCAAAAGATCGTCTTCAACAAAAAAGTTTCACGCAAGAAATTGCTGCATACGTTAAGTGAATTCGAACCGACAACTGTCATCATGGAGGCCTGCTATACTTCACATCCCTGGGGACGCGCCATTCAAGCGCTCGGACATACGGTTAAACTGATACCGCCGTACCAAGTTAAGCCATTTGTTGTCGGCAACAAAAACGATCACAACGATGCCATAGCTATAGCCGAGGCCTCACGCCGCCCCAAGGCGAGTTTTGTTCCGGTGAAGTCATTGGAACAACAGGACCTTCAATCGTTGCAACGCATTCGTGAACGACTGATGAAGCATCGTACGGCTATCGGCAACCAACTCAGAGGGTTACTTGCAGAGTATGCCATAGTACTACCGAAGGGTGTTCGCTATCTACGCACCGAGGTGCCTTTGATCCTTGAAGACGCCGAACAACCATTAACCACTGTGGCCAGAGGATTTATCCACCGCCTCTATCGCGAACTTGTTGATCACGAGAAACAGATCGGTGAGATTGAAAAGGAACTCTTTGCATTGGTTGAGCAAAATGATGACTATCAGCGCCTACTCTCCATACCCGGGATCGGTCCTGTCGTAGCTAGTACGTTACTCGCTTCAGTGGGGGATGCGCACTACTTCAAGAACGGTCGGCAAATGGCTGCCTGGATAGGACTAACGCCTCGTCAGCATGCCAGTGGCGAGAATAGTCGCATGCTCGGGATCAGTAAACGGGGGGATCGAACCTTGAGGAAGATATTGATCCATGGTGCGCGAACCGTATTGAATTGGTGCGGATCCAAGACGGATAAACTCAGTCTCTGGCTCTAGGCGCTGAGCAGTCGTGCTCATCCCTGCAAGGTAATTGTCGCCCTGGCCAACAAACTGGCGCGCATTGCCTGGGCTGTGCTGGCATCGGGCAAACCCTACCAGGCCCAGGCCATCTGAAATATAGGTTATTCAACAAACAGTATTGCAGATTTACAGGAGCCATCCCCGATACGGTAAAACAGCAGTGATGAAACAATAACGGTTTACCCCTGCCAGAGCCTGAGTTAGGACAGCGGTCATCAAGACCTTTTGGGTGCAGAGGCGGTAGGGGTTCTTAAATCTCATCAGGGCTCGGTGCATTAAACGCACCATTGAGAAGCCGGATATATGTCAAAGACCGTTTTTCTATCATCTGTAATCCGCGGGGGTATGAGGTGGTAATTATGACCCATTAATCCTTGACTTACTGGGGGTGTCCATATATGTCTTATTTAGCTTGCCGGTACTATTCATCGACAGGCGACGGGATTGATTGAAATATCAGGGCAAGCAATAAAGGGTTGGCTGTCAATGGGTATGTATGGTGCATAAACACAATTGAACCGGATCAAGAGAGGGAAATCATCATCTGTGTTATGGTGCTGAATTAGTTATAGTTGCCGGGTTGATGATATCCGATTGGCAATGCTGCAGCTTCAAAGTAAGCTGATCGGGCTGCCGGCATTTAGCCTGGAGAGGACGCCAATGATCCGCTACTGTACCCCCTGTGATAGAGCCACCTGCTGGCTGGCCGAGCTGTGACGGGCCGCGACTACCAGCATTGGTTGAGAATGTGGCGAAAAGACCAGACAGCTTTTCACCAGCAGGTCGTCAACCCCCTGCTTATCCGGTTCTGGACCTGTCTGGAACTCAAGAAACCAAGCCGAATCTTCGTTCCCTTGTGCGGCAAGAGCCTGGATCTCATCTGGCTCATGCAACAGGGAAACGAAGTCATAGGCGTCGAACTGAGTCCGGTTGCTGTTAAGGCGTTTTTCAACGAGAACGGTCTCGCACCACATAAACAGAAGCAAGGGAAAATGACCGTCTGGCAAGATGGCAGGATGAAGATTCTGTGTGGCGATTACTTCAGTCTCGATCGCGACGATCTTGGAGAGATCGATGTGGTCTATGACCGTGCCGCATTAACCGCTCTGCCAGAAGATAGTCGCAAAAAGTACGTCGCACACTTGCGGGCGATCGTGCCCTTGAGATGCCGTATCTTTCTCCTGACTGTCGAGGATGCGGTGCCGGAGTGGCATACCTCGATGTTGCAAGATTCAAGGTACGAGGTCGATAAGGAGGTCAAATCGCTCTACGAACCGTACTTTGCGATCGATATTGCGCATGCGGAGTCTGCCTGGGAGGCGGATATGAGCGGTACGAATGAATCAGCATCGGCTGTCGTGCACAAAGTCTATCGTCTAGTGCCCAGGATCTGACGACGAATGTGTTTTAAGCTCATTAATTCTCGAGTGTAGTCGATCAATGTCGAGGTATTGACTAAGAATTTTAAAATGAGCTTTTGATTGTGCCATGACTACTGCGCCAAGTAGCAACATGCCACTGATAGCAGATAAACCACGCAGCAATAAAATAGGTGGCTACGTAGTGTTTTTCTTACGCTCAAGCCGCTCAAGGTTATGCTCAATATCAGTAAGGTAAAAGGTCAAGACCTTGAGTTCATGTTGCTCTGGATTATCTACTGGCATGTCAACTCCAATACAGAATGCCAAGCTCACCCGTTTGTTAGAAGCCATGTTTTGCATACGCTCTATCCCATATTTGTTCAATGTATTCTTTGTTACCGTATTTTCGAATCTGCACAGCAGCAATGCTGGGAGTTAGATAATGGAACCACTCAACACCTTTGGTTCCTATTTCTGACGCAATTTTCTTGAGGATGCCTGTTGGATCTTCTTCTCCATAATTTATATCTACTGTATCGTAGTGTCCTAAATTGCAGCTTTGATATTTATATGAAATTTTCTTTGCAAACAAACCCTTTTGAAAATCTCCCAATTTAAGTGGATTTGCCTTGAATGGATACAAGGCTGGGTGCTCGACAAATTCTGTCACTTCTCTTCCTTCTAAATCTGGCAGAAAGTCTTGGCGTACTGCTAATAAATATTTCACCTGCTGAGTAATGTTGGACCACTTATCTTTAACTCTTAGTAGAGCAAGGCAATTTCCATTTTCATTTAGGTAAATGTGATCGCCTTTCATTTGAAACCCTTTTTCTTCAAGAGGGTTAAACAATAGCTTTTGCGCTAGCTCTCGGTATTCTTCAATTTTCATTATGGCTTCTAACGCTTGGGCTCAGCCGACCCGAAAACGCGCCAGCGTTTTTGGGGTCGGTTGTAGCCCATTGTGTGTGCCCGGCATGGGCATGATTTTATGGGGTGAAAGTCCCCTGTACATTGTCTGGAGAGTCGTCATTACTATAGACCACTCAAAAAGTACTAGCCGACGGCAAGGGCGTAAGGG
>JARRQF010000486.1:0-8057 GCA_037382065.1 Candidatus Thiodiazotropha sp.
CGCCTCTGCCGCGCGGTGGTGTTTCCCTCGCATCTACGATCCGAAGCCTTTGGCGTAACCCTGCTCGAAGGCGCGATACACTCCAAGCCGCTGATTTCCACCGAGATCGGCACAGGCACCAGTTACATTAACATTGATGGCGAGAGCGGCTTCGTCGTGCCACCGGCCGATGCCAAGAGCCTACGCGAAGCCATGCTGCGCCTAGCGCAGGATGAGGCGCTGGCGCAGCGCATGGGGCGGGCGGCCCGTCAGCGTTATGAGACCCTGTTTACTGGGCGCGTGATGGGGGAGAGGTATGTTGGCCTTTACAAAAGATTGTTGAGTGATGGTGGATAGCTCGTTAATCTGCCGGTTCATGGCGGGTAACAACCGCCGAGAGGATTCGGTTCCCATAGGTGGTGGGTTGCATCCATAGGGTCGTATCACCTTGCACCCGTGTAGGCGTTTGCGGGAATGACAGATCCTGTAAACGCCTTAGATACGAAACCTTGTACCAGGTATTCTTTAAGAAATAGCGGTCAAGCATGTATAAAACGAATCCTACACAACATATTGAGGTGTTTTATGAAAAATTCTAGAGAATTAACGGTGGATATCGGAGGGAATAAATATGTTATTGCCTCCGATGATGATTATCTTGAGCAGATTAGAGATGGTTTTGAACCAGATATGGTAATGCTGTTCAAAGTTTTGGCAGCTAATAGTGAAACTATTTTAGATATTGGCACTAATATTGGATGCACTGCCATATTGTTTGGCGAACTGTCGAAGAATGTCTACGCAACCAGATGAATCTACTCTAACATTTGCACCATCGAATAGATCAGGCGGTTTTGTTTCTAATCAAACACAGGCTTCCGCAGGACACACAGTAGAAAAAACAGTCATCCGACAGTTAGATGAAGTGGTGAATTCTTTGGGGCTTCAGGCTATATCTTTTATAAAGATTGATGTGAAGGGTTTTGAGGGGCATGTTCTTCGTGGTGCAAAAAATACGCTTTTAACTAACAGTCCAGTGGTTGTATTAGAGTTAAATCATTGGTGCTTAAATGCATTTCAACGAACTTCAATACCAGAATTCTTTGACCTTCTTCGTTCAATATTTCCCATGCTATTAGCGGTGGATGGTTCAAACTACATGGATGTACACGATGATAATGACAGTTATATCATTATGTATCATCATATTTTACACATGCGATTTCCAAATATTGTAGCTGGCTTTAATGAAACACAGCTTAATCAGTTTAGGTCGCTATATGAGCATGGTTTTACAGCCTAACGAATAAGGCTAGATCGTGAGAGCGAAAGGAGCCACGAAACGTCCGGCGTTTACACCTTGCCAACTGTTACGGGTTTCCAATTGTGGGGCAACATCTCTTCGAGCGTATTGTTCTTGTGCGTCGGTAGCTTTGTCAGCACATCCTTCAGATAGGCGTAGGGATCAAGCCTGCTGATTTTCGCCGATTGGATCAGGCTCAAGATTGCCGCAGTTAGTTGATTCCGTGATCGTGAACACCGATTTCGGGAAATCCGACAGCGGTAAGTGACGAAATTAGAGAGAAAGCAGCTTAGGAAACACGACAACCAACAGGACCGTGAATGTCTGCTGAGGCGCCAGGGTGATGCGGAATTCGGGAGCTTTTTGGTCATGCTGATCGCTCCGGTTGATAGGGATGATCAGGTTGAAGAGTGCCTGAAGGTTTGAAAAGAGAGTCTTTTGCTGGATGCTTTCACCGGGTCTGTTTCGTCGAAGGAGAGCTGAGGTCATGGCCTACGCCTCGAAGCGTTATCTAAACGCAGTAAAACGCAAATATGATGGCGACGAAATGCAGAAAAGGTGACATAAAGGCGGCAATGACTGATGCGCGCAATTATCAAAATATTGTGTTGACATTGATTGTGCCTGTTTTTAATGAGTCAGAAACAGTTTCGCTCTTCATTGGACGCATCAAGGAAATATTTGAAGAAATCAAAGAGATTAAGTTAGATGTGGTTTTTATAAATGACGGTAGTGCTGACGATACTCTCGAGCGACTTCTTGAATTGAGAAATCAGCACGGTGAAATTCGAATAGTCGATTTAAGTCGCAATTTTGGGAAAGAGGCTGCACTTACTGCAGGACTGAAAGTAGCCTCCGGTCACGTCGTTGTTCCAATTGACGTTGACCTGCAAGATCCGCCAGAACTCATACTTGAAATGATTCGAAGGTGGCGCGATGGGTACGATGTAGTAGTCGGAAAACGCATCAACAGAGACTCGGACTCATGGGTGAAAAGAAAATCGGCAATTTTGTTCTATCGTATTCACAACAAGATTTCAGACCCAAAGATCCCGGAGAATGTTGGCGATTTCAGGCTCATGGACCGTTCGGTTGTGGAAGCGCTGAACGAACTTCCAGAGTCTAGGCGCTTTATGAAGGGCTTGTTTGCATGGGTCGGATTCAGAACTGCTGTAGTTGAGTACGTGAGACCTGAGCGGATTGCAGGTGTAACAAAATTCAATGGCTGGCGATTATGGAATTTTGCACTTGAAGGTATAACCAGTTTTAGTACTGATCCTTTGCGAATTTGGACCTATGTTGGTGGAGTTGTCGCGTCAATATCTTTCTTGTTCGCCATTTTTATGGTTGTGAAAGTTCTGGTTTACGGAGTGGATGTTCCTGGCTATGCGTCTGTCGTAGTTGCAGTAACGTTTCTCGGAGGCTTACAACTCGTTGGGATTGGAATTATAGGTGAATATCTCGGGCGGTCGTACATTGAATCGAAACGACGCCCTGTTTATTTGATACGAGAAGTCTATGAAAACAAGAGCAATTAAAACACTTTTAGTGTTGATGTGCTTGGGAATTTTGGCGGCAATAACATTGATGCCTTTGTATCAGTCGCAATACTGGCCACTCAATCATGAAGGCAATACATTTTTTCTACGAACTCAAATCTATGCGGAGCACATGAAGCAGGGCGACTTCTTGCCGATATACTCGTCTGCTGACAACTATGGAATGGGGAGTCCGCAACCTTTACTTTACCATAAATTATTTTATTTCGTGTCTGGCGCCATATTCACAATTAGCGATAACCTGAAAACAAGTGTTGCATCGAGTATTTGGTTTTTCGCGTTACTGGGTGGCGCGGGAATGTATTTTTTATGTAGATCAGTCGACCTAGATAGATTATCTTCAATGGGAGGGGGGGCAATTTTTATTGTTTCTAATTACACAATAACAAATTGGC
Source organism: Candidatus Thiodiazotropha sp. (assembly GCA_037382065.1). Lineage (GTDB taxonomy): Bacteria > Pseudomonadota > Gammaproteobacteria > Chromatiales > Chromatiaceae > Thiodiazotropha. The sequence continues at coordinate 3,237 of JARRQF010000486.1, forward strand.
TTGTAAGGGGTGCTATGGCGGAGTTTTCGGCAGCCATGTTAGTACCAATAGCCGTTGCCTCTTACGTTATGTCATTAAACCCCCCAAAAAAAGAGGCGAGGTTTGGGTTTTTGCTTGGTGTCAGTGTGGCTATGATGTTTATAGCCCATTCAGTTCTTGCGTACTACCTAGTGCTCTTCATGTTTTTTGCAGCTCTTGCTGTGCTTTTAATTTATCGCAATTTCAAGCCAAGTTTTATAAAGACTTTCACAGTTGCGATCACTGCATTTCTTTTTTTGGCAGGTCCATTTGTTGTTTTAATGAACATTTTTAGCACAGAGTATAACGTGGGCAGGATTATTCCTGATGGTTACTTGCCGAAAAATCAAATAAAACCATTTATTCAATACTTTTTTGATAGCTCATGGATCTGGGGAGATACGTGGAATAGCTATACTGTACAGATTGATTTATTTGTTCTTGCCGCCTTGTTAATTGGTCTTTTTGCTCGAACTGGTTACATTTTTAGAAATTTAAGATCAATAAGTGGCGGCACAATATCTAAATATTTTTCACTCCCAGTCACATTAGCTACGTTTATTTTGTTGATGGGGCTCGCATTACAAACAAGATGGGCTATACCATTTTATGAATATTTTCCGGGCGCTCAATATATTCAATTCCCATGGCGTATTCTTGCGGTAATCACCCCCATCTTGATCGCGTTGGCTTTAGTTTCTATAAGCAAGTTTCGCTATAAAAACCAGCTTGTCTTTTCTGTTGTTGCGGGAAGCATTGCGATAAGTGGCTTCTGGCCAAATATCAATTATGACTCATTTAGACCAAACGGTGATCTCAATGGTCTTGTTTTATCAGCATTTGGTGAATACGTTCCTTCTGCCGCACCCGCCCAAGGCTATAATACAGTGAAATTAATACAGGATGCGGAAGTATTGGGTTGTCATTTAGAAGAACCTAATGGCTTTTCCGAAAACACGAAAAGTTCATTGGTGACTAGTGTCTCATATCGATGTATTAGCAGTGCTGTCATTCCCCTGCCCATCTATGCTACATCACATCATCGGCTTGTAATTAATCAGGGAGACCCTAATTCGCCTTCGGAAATATTGAGGGCGCAACCCGTGATTAAATGCATTGCGATTCAAGAATATCCGGGATTGTGTGGTGTTAGGTTGGAGCAAGGCATTAATACAATACAAATATACCATCCCACTATATATAGAGTCATAAAGAATAGCTATTACGACGTTTTGGAGTTTTTGCATGGACTTGAAAGAAACTGATATCCTTGGTGCTGATATCGGAAAGCTCTGGTATTACCGATCAAAGGCTAGAGCGATGGAGAGTCTGCTTTATGGTGTAACTCCCTCAATAATTCTGGATGTCTTAGGCGATCAGTTGATAAGGTTGATGCAGATTTGGTTCTACTGATGGATGTGCTAGAGCATGTGGATGACGATATTGGTCTGCTTAACGACTACGTAAAGAAGGTTCCGCGTGATGCACGATTCCTAATTTCCGTGCCTGCCTTCCAGTTTTAATGGAGCGGCCATGATGTCTTTCTTGAGCACAAACGCCGATACCGTTTAAATCAGTAAGAGGAAGTGGTCAGGCGCGCAGGTTTGACTTTGCAACATAGCTCTTATTACTTTGGGGCTGTTTTTCCCATCGCAGCAACTATCCGTCTCTTGAGCAACCTTATACGGAGCGATCATCTCAAGGCGCGGTCACAACTCTCACGACATCATCCAATTGTTAATGAAACCTTGGCTGCGATGTCCGCGTTGGAACTGCCACTTCTTGTACATAACCGTCTAGCTGGCTTGACGGTATTTTGTATTGCACAAAAATCTTGACTATGTCACGTTTTGATACAAGCCATGTCGTTATGCTAAGAAAGCGATTTTCAAATCTAGATTTTTGGCGAGAGCTGATCACTGCCAGTCGTTTCGGTTTGGTCGGGATATTTGCTACGGCAGTTCATATCACCATTGTCTGGCTTGTGCTGACTCAGACGGGTTTAACTCCGATTTTGGCCAATACACTTGCATTCACTATAGCTTTCGGGATTTCCTTCTTGGGAAATTACGTATGGACTTTCCGCTCACCAGGAAGTCCGCGCCGCGCAATGTTTCGTTTTTTTCTTATTTCTGTGAGTGCTTTTTCGGCAAACACATTGATGCTCTCCTTCCTTGTCCAGGGTGGATGGTTTCCTCCTGTTGTTTCAGCCATCATTTCGGCATCAGTAGTTCCAGTAATTAGTTTCACAGCTAGCAGATTTTGGGGCTTTAAAGATCATGCGGAGGCCAAGCGTTGAACTTCTCATGCAATGTAAAAAACGGGGTTTCACTAGCTCTTCCGTTAGCGCTAGGAGTGCTTGCTTTTTTCCTCATAGTAGGCCCCCGGGCGCTAAATCCCGTAAATATTGCCTGGTTGGGCTCAGGTGATCCTGCGACGTACTATCTTGGATGGCTTTTTTATCGAAACTCGCCTTGGGAATTTCCACTTGGTTTGAATCCCTCTTATGGGCTGGAACTTGCTAACTCGATTGTATTTTCAGACTCAAATCCTCTGCTTGCTTTCCTGTTTAAACCATTTTCTGCTCTGCTTCCTGAAACCTTTCAGTATTTCGGGATTTGGCTCCTAATCTGTTTTGTTCTTCAAGCTTGGTTCGGATGGAAACTGGTTGCGTTGACGACAGATAGCAAACTGCTAAGGTTTTTTGGTGCAGGATTAATTGTATTCTCACCCCCCATGATTTTACGTGTGTCTGGCCACTTAAGCCTTGCTGGCCATTTTCTCATTGTTGCTGCGTTGTATCTTGCGTTCAGTTCGGATCTACGAAGAAGAAAGATGGCTTGGGGGCTCCTTGTAGGCCTGACATCACTCGTGCATGCTTATTTGCTAGCGATGGTTTTTGCAATTTGGGCAGTAGACCTCTTTGGCAGGATGATTAAGAGTCAAATTTCGGCACGAAACTCAATAGTCGAGCTCGTTACGATAGCTGCTGTGGTTGTCTTGGTCTGTTGGCAAGCCGGATACTTCAGCGTCGGCGCTGGGACTAGATCATCTGGATATGGCTTTTTTCGCATGAATCTCTTGTCAGTCATAGATTCAAGCGATTGGTCTTATGTCCTAAAAGATATTCCTCAGGCTGCTGGGGACTATGAGGGCTTTAATTATTTAGGGCTCGGAATAATATTTTTGTTTGTTTTGTCCCTTCCTGGGTTTTTTTCTAAAAATAGACATTTGCTTGTTTTATTTATTTTACTTGCTTTGTTTGCGGCGTCAAACTCCGTTGCCATAGGGTCTTTTGAATTTAAATATCCACTCCCCAATTTTGCTCTGGATCTATTTAATATTTTTAGGGCGTCTGGCCGAATGTTTTGGCCAGTTTTTTATGTGATTATATTTTTCTTAATTCACTTTACAATAAAACAGTTCGATCAACGAACTGCTGCTGCTGTTTTGGGGTTAGCATTGGTTGCTCAAATTGTTGATACGAGCGTGGGCTGGTTGCCAATCAGAAAAAACCTCATGGCGACACCAAGTGATGTTTGGAGTTCCTCGCTCGTTAACCAGTTCTGGCATGATGCCTCAATAAAGTATGAAAAAATCAGGTACATCCCCGTCGGTAATAATTCATCCGAATGGAAAACATTCGCATACTTTGCCAGTCAACATAATCTTTCTACTGATGCGGTTTACCTTGCTCGCGTAAGCACTCATTCCTTAGAAGGCGCTCAAAGAAAAGCTTCAGAAATATTATCGGCGGATAATTATGACCAGGATTCATTGTACATACTTGATGATCGCTCTTTTCGTAGAGCATTAATTAATGGCAATCGAGATACTGATTTGTTTGCCAGAATCGATGGTTTTAATGTGGTCGCTCCAGGATGGAAAAAATGCTCGGAATGCCGATCTATTGTTGATGAGATAAATATTTCTGACTTTAATGATCCGCCCGTACTCGGTGAAAGAGTGCTTTTCAATGATGTCGGTCGCGGTGTTAATTATTTGGCCAATGGCTGGTCAACCCCAGAACCTTGGGGTACGTGGTCTGATGGTTCAGCTTCAGTCCTCTTTTTTCCGATTGAGCCTGGAAAAGTTGGTTCCGTTTCCATAGAGTTCAACGCACTTATCAGCTCGGCCCATCCACTTCAGCGTATCGAAATATTTTTCAACGGTGTTCTGACTACATCTTTGACGGTGCGAAAACCGACCACAATCGCTGAGATAAAGCTTACTGAGCCAACAAAGAGTAAATCGTTATCGGGTTTGAAAGTCGAGTTTCGCCTGCCTGATGCTGCTAGCCCAAGGGACATCGGGCTTGGCGATGATGGTCGAACACTTGCCCTTGGTTTAAAAGCCATCACTTTGCAATGAAGTAGCAAAATCTATCTAATGCGCAACTTTGATGTATTCATCAGCCATAGCAGCAAAAAGAGGAAATTGCTCATCTCACTTACTTGGCGGGCTTCTCAAAACCGATCTGCTCGAGCTACTAGATGATCGCCATCGGCTTCGCTCCACTGTTGTGACCAGCGAGATCCCTGTCGATCACTGGCATGAAGTGGCCGGGGATGCCGGTCTGCTGGTCAACCCACTGGACGAGCGCGACATTGCAGCGGGGTTATCGTCACTGCTGACCGATGCGGACCACAGGGAGCACCTAGCTGCCAAGGCGAAGGCGAACGCCGGGCGTTTTTCTTGGCGCAAGGCGGCCAGTGAGACCTGGGTGGTGATGGAAGAGGCCATTGAGGTGAGACGAAGAAGATTACAGGGGAGCGGGCGTTGAAGCGCAAGATCCGTGTGTTG
>JARRQF010000487.1:0-2858 GCA_037382065.1 Candidatus Thiodiazotropha sp.
GTGATCTCTTTCTGGATACGCTCCTCGACTTGATTCCAGAAACGGAAATCTTCCACTAGCTTCTCATGGTTAACGATCACCAATATATCGTAATCGCTGACGTAGCCATGCTCAGGGTCATTTACCCAAGTCTCTTTTGCATGGCTGCCGAAAAGAATGATCTTAAGGATGCGTCCGCTTAGCTTGATCTGCGAGGTTTTATTGCTATAGACGGTCTTGAACTCATCCTGTAAGAGATCAACGATGGTTTGAATCTCTCGCTGTTTCGGTTCAGGTAGATGGTCTAGCGTGGTTTTCATGTCCAAATGATACTCTGTGATAGGGGGTGTAAACCCTATTATGCCAGAGAAGGGCGCCCACGAGTTTTGGAATAGTGCCATGGCAGGCAAAGTGCTGCATGCCCATCAAGATGTTTTAGACACTATCCTCAGTGTGTGTATCCCGGCTCATCTATTCCATACGCTTCATTTCAAATGCTAGGGCATGTTCTGAAATAATTAACCAGTATATTCCAAGATGGATCGACCTTTCATCGTCTGTTGATGGGAGGTTGCTGGATGAAAAGAACGCTTGGAGTAACGCTAAAATATCACGAACATGCGCTAAGGTATCGGTGGTGCTGCCTTGGGTATTTCCTGCAAGCAGGTACTCTATTCCCCAAGCCTTCCTGCCAAATTCTTGAATTTTGGGCACAAAAAAACCGCATAACTTACGGGGTGCGGATTTTCCCGCCTGTTGGAGGTTTCAAGCTCCTCGGATAAGGTTAAAAGAAGCTGTGGATTGGGTCAAGTGCAACTGATCCTTTTAGGTTAAATCCGTAGGTCCAGTTAGCGAAGTGTAACCTGACAGGATTGGCGAGTGTCCTGGTATTATTTCAAATTGAATCTAAGCTGGATATAAGGCGGTTTTCCCGAATTATACAAGCCATAAACTCCTATCCCTTGCCTCAGATAGTAATTGCACTGGTAAAATGATGATTTTTAGTATAAAAAATGGTAGACATGGGGGTTAGCGCGCACCGGCTCCCTCTCCTGAATATTGTAAATATAAGGTAATATCCCCGTTTATTACGGCGTAAATGGGCTGCTATCTCTCGACAATTGTGGGATAGTGGGAAGGTGTCATGCTGAAATGGGTAATTAGTCGGGGTTTAGGGCAATGTGCCCTTGAATACATGTTAAAGGGCTATGAGAAAGCGCTTTCAAAGATCAATGAAAAATTTGATGGCAAAACACTTTCTCAGCTAAATGAACAAGAGACAGATAAACTTATTAGCATTTGTAAGAGTGTTACTGATTTAACAAAATCTAACAAAGTAAAATAAGAGGGTTTGATGCTTCATACGCTTCTGCATTGCTGTCAGCGAACTTTATGGACCTTATCCCAGTTCTTGACCGGCGAATACTAAATGGAGCAGGTATTAAGGTGGAGTAAGATAGTCAAAAGCAAGTCAAAGATATTGCTCAGCACTACGGAAGCCTAATCAAAGCCTGTCGGTCTGAACTGATAAAGGGAAACAATTTATCACTTCGTGGCTTGGATAAAGAATGGTTCACAAAAGCCCTTTAACAAGCGCAAGCACACGGATAAACCTAAGCTGCGCTCAGGTTAGCTGGTGTTATGAGCGTTAAATGCAGATAAGGAATAGCTAAAGCATGTCTCTGAAATTACTGAATCAATATGGAGAGAATGGAATAGTAATCTGTTAGGGTAAATTACAAATCCAGAATTTTAATATGATCAAGCCAGGAGAGAGTTGAATGAGGCAATGGAAAAATTTAAAGGCTTTAATGGCCCTGGTGGTTCTAGTGCAGTATGAGCATTCAACCATGCCTTTCATCGGATAGAGTCGTTAACGAGCCTGCTCCGCTGAAGGCAACGTTATGTGTAAAAAAGCGAGATATAGTAGTGAAAGTTAACTGTTTTATACTTTTGAGTTATTTTTTATTTCTTTCAGGAAACATCATGGCAAGTGAAAATTATCCTTCATTTCCAGAAGCGGCTCTTAAAGGAACAGTAAGAACAAACTTGGATTCACCTGAGCCAACAAAAGAACAATTAGAAAGAAAAGATAAATATACCAAACTGGTCGAAAGTCTTAACATTCCTGTGTCTGAATCTCTTCCGGTAATTGAAGATTCAAAATCAATAAAACCAAGAAGTACTAAAGAAATAGCAAAAAGAGCAATAGCTGTCGCAGTTGCTGCAGTTAAAGGTGAAGGAATGCCTTATGACGAAGTCATGGGTATCGTTAAAGAGTGGGGAATTACTTCTTACTTTAGCCATGAAGAATTGGCATTTATAAATAAAATAAATGTAACTGATCAAGAGCGCCTCAAATACGCCTGGCGCTATGAAGGGCTAGATGTTCTACTTTGGGCGCTTGGCTATAAAACAGATTTACCAGCACCCAATCAAATATGTAATGTAAAAGATGATATGGGCATTATTGTAAATAACAAAGGCATCCTGCTCATAAAAAACTCAAAATTAAGAAGCATAAATGAGATACTTGATATGGCTGACTATTATTACAGGTTACATTGGTCAGCAATTGAGCTGCGGTTAAATGACAAGTCAAGTGAAAGCATAAATGAAGAAATCATAATGGAGCGTCATTACGCATTAAATTGGTTAATTAGATATATGGATCAGGAATGGGATGATATTAGTACAGACACATAATAAGGCGCTCGTTCGGACGAAAACTAGTGTGGTGCTTCATACAAATTGACGATTATAGCGTGACGCTAAGTGGTTAGCCGCTAGGCGCGTGCCGCCGGGAATGGCTTCTCCCTTTCCAAGGCGCGCAACAACGCGGATGACCGCTTAGCGTCTCGCCCGAAGGGAAGCCTGCT
>JARRQF010000488.1:0-2835 GCA_037382065.1 Candidatus Thiodiazotropha sp.
ATGCTTTGAGATGGTTGACAACTGGAAACCTTGGATCATGCACGTTGAAGTAAGCATCATCGAGTAACAGGTAACCTAACTCTTCGGCACACAACTGCAGAAGGAATTCCGTTACATCCGTAGACCACTGCATGCCGGTTGGATTATGTTGAGGATTGCTGACCGCCAATGCGATTCTCTTAGTGGGATTTTTCCGGATGTTGTCAGCCAGGTCTTTCCACTCTGCCAGATTGGGATGCCAGTTATTTTCAGGTCTGATGGGCAAATATACAATCTCAAATCCGACGTCCTTGAATATGCCGCGATAATCCCAACTTGGCGTGGGAACCAAAGCGACAGGTTGTTGTTTTGGCCAGCGTTTACTGAATTCTCTAAAAACCGTTTTGGCCAAATCATACATAGCCATGCGTGTCGTCATAGACAGACAACCAACTTCAATACGACCTATACTGCCGTTTTCATACGGCGCTAAATTGTGCTCTGAGACAATCAGGTTACGCAAAAAATCTCGGTGCCTTTGAATGCCATAACCACATTCAGAATATCCCATATCTTCCGGTTTGAATTTGAAGTTATTAATGAATTCTAGAAAGGCTGGACAGACACCATTCCAATGTTCACCCTTTACAGCGTATAGAGCCGGACCATGTGGCGAACCAGCATCATTATAACGGTGATATAGAACTTGCTCGGGAGAGCACAGGCGCAGTTCCTCGGACTCATTGCAAAGATGATCTTCCGCAGCGCTGATATGACGACGCATAGAAAGTGTTTGTTCTGGAAGTGACGGAATCAAGCTTATTTTATAATTCTCATGTGGATGAGTCATGCCTAACCTCGTGTCGTTTTGAAATGAACTGTGAGTATAAGTCATGACTGGTGTTGTCACACTCAGAAAATTATAACGGTTAACAAATTACTGTTTTATTAAACCGTTAAACATATATTGACTTCTCCGCAGATCCTGTGCGTTATCAGAAGAGAGTGTAAGGAAAATCCGAATATGATATTCCAGTATTCGAATTAATTGAGGATTAATTGAACACCAAAACTAATGATAAATCATTTCTCCACATTAATTTATTTCATTTTCGATGCAACTTAGAATTCAATCTAAGTATCAAGGTGCTTCAACCTATTTTTTTCTTAACAAGCAAGATAACGAAGCATCTCTCGCAGCATTTCTGGAAGCCAGACGAACAGCGAATTAAGAACGTTCGCGATCGATCACTGGGACGCCACAAACTACGCGGCGCCCCTTATGCAAGACACTGTCCATTACACCCAAATCAAAGTGCTACTTGAGCCATCTCAACTGCATCGATATAGTTATGTACGCGCGATACCCACGCCACATATTCTTTACGCCAGACTCCCCAACTCCTTTTCTTGCTAATAATCCGTCAAGTTGCGCCAGCATGCGTGTAACAGTCTGTAGAACAGGTGCTTTTTGGGAAGGCTTTTTTGCATGAGATATATCGTTCTCCATTCGCGCTCTGTAAATACTAGTTCACAGAAGAGCGTCACCCGAAGGGTGGAGCGAAGGATGTGCGTCATGAAATTCAGTGGTTCGAAGATTACATGCGTGGTGCCATTGTTGCAGGGCATTTTATGTTGATGACCTGCTCGCCCCCCCTGTTGGGTGAAGGTTCCCGGTTCAGAGCCCCTTGGCATGGACCACCCAACATGTATTTCAGTTACTGATTGGTATTTATCCTTGAATCGACAGGAACCCAATCGGGACCGGCCAGCTGGTAGGCTATCCATTGCATTTGACCGTTTACCGACACCAGTATAGATACTTTATCTGCAGCCTGAATCGTGCGATTAAGGATATTGATATTTGCATCTGGATAATGGTCTCCCAACACTTGGCATACCTGAAATGATCCCGGTCCGCTATCACCGATTTCAAGTGTGTCGGGAACGCAAGTTGCATGCGCATTGGCGGCCAAAGTCAAAACCAAGGGAAAATACGCATATTTAATCATATTTTTTCTCCTATACTGTTTAACGTCTGATCTCTGTTGTCGCATTGGAAGCTTCGCTGGGTGATATCAGCGACTAGTTGTGAGTATTGTCTGTCCCGGCAAATCTGTCTCGACGGAAAACCTGCGGAAGTACGACGAAAAAACGATTATTTATTATCGTCGATAATTCAATGAGTTATCGGATTTCGACGAGTGCGATTCATACCTATTCAGAGATATGTAACCTGATGACTATGTCGAATGTGCCTAATCACGATGAAAAATATCGGCAATTTTGGCTGGGTGATTGGCATGTCCAGCCCGACCAGGGACAGCTCAGCCGTGGGGGTCAGTCCCTACAGATAGAGCCAAAGGCTATGGAGGTTCTCGTATACCTTGTAAAACATCAGGGTGAGGTTGTGTCGAGAAATGAGTTGGAACAGTGTGTTTGGCACGGGGCATTGATCGGATACGATGCGATTACCAGCACAGTAATAAAACTGCGTAAGGCGTTGTGCGATAGTGCACGTGATCCGTGTTATATCAAAACGGTCCCAAAGCGTGGCTATTTGCTACTCTCCCCTGTCAGACTGGCGGTTGAGAACGGGGCGAGCGATATAACTGGTACGATTACCCGCCTATTTTCAAAAAAGCTGTGGAGAGTTGTGACCGCCATCCTGCTATTAGTCATGAGTTCATTACTCATCCTGATCGGCTTGAGAGATACCTCTGGTCTTTCTGTGGTTATTAATCCGGCTCCAAACAGCATCGCCGTATTGCCTTTTGAGAACCTGAGTGGCGATCCGAAGCAGGATTACTTTGTCGACGGCATGACCGACGACTTAATTACAGAACTGGCAAAAGA
>JARRQF010000489.1:0-2833 GCA_037382065.1 Candidatus Thiodiazotropha sp.
GTTGTTGCGCGCCTTGGAAAGGGAGAAGCCATTCCCGGCGGCACGCGCCTAGCGGCTAACCGCTTAGCGTCTCGCTATCATCGTCAATTTGTATGAAGCACCACACTAGCGTTTGCCATCACCTGAGACCTTAAGTAAGACTCTGTCCATAGCGTGGCTTGTCAGCAATCTACGAAGCAATGCGAATAGATGGGTGGGGAAGGTGATGTGGTAGCGAGCCTTTGGATGGGGCGCCTCAAGAGCGTGGATGACCTTTTTCAATACTGCCTCAGGTGGGAGGGTAAATGGGGTGGCCGGACCCTTTTTTTGCAACCGATTGAGCATCGCCTGGTAGTACTCCCTGTGAATAGACTCCTCGGCATTGATGTTCGCCCGCCACATAGCGAGGGCATTGTCCCGAAAGCGACTTTCGATGGGGCCTGGTTCAATCAGCGAGACAAATACCCCGCTACCTGCCAACTCCAGGCGCAAGGTATCGCTGAGTCCTTCCAAGGCAAACTTGCTAGCGACATAAGCTCCCCGGTAGGGCAGAGCCATGAAACCGAGGATAGAGCTGTTCTGAATGATTCGCCCCTTGCCTTGCTGACGCATCCCCGGTAATACCCGGCAAGTCAGATCGTGCCAGCCGAATAGGTTGGTTTCGAATTGCTGACGTAGGGTATCGACACTAAGATCTTCAACCGCCCCGGGTTGACCATATGCCCCATTATTGAACAGAGCGTACAGATGGCCATCAGTCTGCTGCAGTACCTGCTCAGCAGCCATTGCGATACTCTCGCCATCTCTCAAATCAAGCTTGAGTGCGTTGAATCCCTGCTGCTGCAATTGGGTGACATCATGATCTTTGCGTGCACTTGCGAAGACTCTGTAGCCACGAGCCTTTAATCCCTGTGCGACACACAGACCAATACCACTGGAGCAGCCTGTAATGAGAATGCTTTTTGCTTCTTTCATAGGCATCAAGAATACCTCATTATCAAAACTTGTTGTAAAAATGACTCCTTCAGGAACTAAAGTTTGCTTGTTTATGACCGCTAAACCGATCATATTGAAGAGATTCAAATTCGATCAAAAATCAACCTAAGCAGTCTTTCGTCAGATCTCCAAATACAGGAAAAATGGCAGCGGCGCATGGAGAAAAATAGGTGGATATTGCTACATTAGTCGGTCTTTTGGGTGGGTTTGGTATTATTATCGGTGCCATTGCTTCTGGTGGCGATGTGATGTTATTTGTCAATGTCCCCTCAATTCTGATCGTTGTTGGTGGCACCTTCATGGTGACTCTTATGCAAGTCTCTCTCGGTGATTTCCTCGGTTCTTTCGGTATTGGTTTGAAAGCCTTTTTCTATAAAACAGACGATCCTAAAAAATTGATTGAAGAAGCAGTAGAACTGGCTGATATTGCACGCAAAAATGGTCTGTTAGCACTGGAAGGTCAGGAGATTGCAAATGACTTTCTTAAGCAAGGAATTGGGCTGTGTGTCGATGGACACGATCCGGTGCTGGTCAATAAACTTTTAGCAAAAGATATCGATCTGACCATACAGCGCCACGAAGTGGGTCAAACCATGTTCAAGAATATGGCAACCATGGCCCCAGCAATGGGGATGATCGGTACCCTGGTTGGGCTGGTTCAGATGTTGGCGAACATGTCGGATCCAGCTAGTATCGGACCAGCAATGGCCGTTGCGCTGTTGACTACCCTGTATGGTGCGGTTATCGCCAATGCCTTCGCACAGCCCATTGCTGACAAGCTGGCCCGGGCGAGTGGTTTGGAAAAAACCAACAAGTCTTTGATTATGGAAACAATATCTGGGATTCAGGAAGGCATGAACCCAAGGGTATTGGAACAGCTGTTAAGTACTTATCTTCCCACTGGAAAACGGCCGGTCCAGGAATCTTAGCAGATGGCTGACGAATGCCCGAAATGTGAAGCTGGTTTGCCACCCTGGTTGGCCACCTTTGCTGACTTAATGTCACTATTAATGTGCTTTTTCGTGCTATTGCTCTCTTTTGCTGAGGTCGATGCTCAGCGTTTTAAAAAAATGGCGGACACGATGAAGGACGCCTTTGGTGTTCAGCGTGAGGTACCTGCACTAGAGGTAGTGCAAGGGACAAGCGTCATCATGCAGGAGTTTAGTCCAGGTAAGCCTGAACCCTCTATCATTGACGAAGTTCGCCAATCGACAACTGATATAGAGCAGCAATTTCTCGAAAAGGAGGCCAACCAGCAAGAGATATCGGATGTTGAAGCGGCACAAATTGCCATACAGGCAAAAATGGAGCAAGAGGCGAAGGAGCAGGCGGGGGAGTTACAGGAGAAACTTAAGGAGGAGATTTCCGAAGGATTGATTGACGTGGAGACTGAATCAACCAATATCATTATCAGAATTCAGGAAAAGGGCTCCTTTCCTTCTGGTCGAGCCAGCCTTAATCCAGGCTTTTTTGAAGTCATTTCCAAAATTACTGAAGTGATTGCCAATACCCCAGGTAAAATCATTGTTGCAGGCCATACCGATAACATCCCAATTTCAACCAAACGTTTCCGTTCCAACTGGGAACTCTCTTCAGCACGAGCAGTGACGGTGGTGCATGCTATGCTGAGTAACGCGAGTATCGATGAGGAGCGGTTTCTCATTCAAGGCTATGCGGACTCTAAGCCTCTGGTCGATAATGACACCCCTGAAAATCGGGCAAAAAACAGGCGTGTTGAGTTGATTATTAAGCGTGGAGATGATGTTGAGGAGAAACCGACGTCTGCTGCCAAGTCTGGGAAAGCCAATGTTACCCCCGGTATCCTGTAATCAGGAAGGAGAGAGGATTACTACAGATG
>JARRQF010000490.1:0-3149 GCA_037382065.1 Candidatus Thiodiazotropha sp.
CAAGTTGATATTCAAGCGAGAAGCGAGACACCCACTCAAAACCAACAATATAACTACGCTCATTTATAAGGTTACAGCATCACACCTTCCAGATTTGGATGGGTGTCTCAACTAGATCGTTAATACTTATGCTTATGTAGCTGGTAATCCCGTGATGTTGACTGATCCAATGGGATTGGCGGCACAGATTTGTGGTCAATGTGCATCACTTGAATGTCTTCTGTATAGTGGAAATTTGTGTGAACCTGGTCATGGCCCACATTGTTGTTCAGAACCTGAGTATTCAAGGTGCATGAGTGAATTTTACGTTGGACTTGGGGTTTGTGCTCGGTGTGCTTTAAAAAGAGATTCTAAAACATGCATTGCCTGTGCCAAAGCTTTGAAAAATTGTAGAAGAGATCATTGTAGGATTAAACCAAATTGCGGATGTAATGATAACGAATCGGATCATAATTTTTGACTAAAAAACTAGCAAATTACTTTTTGTTTTTTATGCTACCGCTTTCACTGATGATTGGTAGTGCATGTATACGTTATTTTGAAATAATATTTTCTGGTCAAGATGATATGACTGGAAGTGTGTTTTCATGGTTAGTCGAGTTTTTGGCATTCGTAGTGATTGGCTATTTTTGGAAGAAAGCTAATGTCGCCACGATACTGCTGCTACTTTATGCTTCATTGTTGATGTATCTTGATATCACAATGGGAAATCTGTCGTTCTACTATGCATATCAGCAATATGGATTGGAATTTCCTGAGAATGAATTTTCAAAAACAATACCGGTGGTTTTGGTGATCATTGTTGTGCAGATGCTGGTGGGAATGTTTATCGGACAGTACTTATATAGTAGGGTCGGTAAAAGAAGTAGAAAAAATAGATAAAATAGATAAGTCATCAGTTGCTTGATCGACTTGAAGCGCTAAATAGATTCAAATCTTTTTCTGAAGATAATTCAGGTGCATCATCCTGTAACGATACAAGTGATTGCGTTCAGTTTGTTACGAGCAATGTAGATATTGATTTGCAATATATTGAATTAACTGCTTTTCATACAGTAGAGGCCAATTTGGCATCCGCATTAGGATCGTGCAAACTTAGATATCAAGCAGAAGTTAGGGCCAAGAATGGAATAATAAATGATCAGTATGACATAAAAATACACGGTGAGGTTTATGATATGTATGATTTTAATTATGGAAATGAAACATACATGTTTGACTTAAATAGTGGTGGCGCGATTGTTCAGGTAGGGCATGAAAATACAAGGCCTTCTGGATCTGTATTTATTAGCGTAATACCTTTTGAATTAACATACAGTTTGGATTGTTTTCCATTGATTGAATGCACGTTTAGTGAGGACATGCTTTCTTCTGAATTAGACGACTTTTCAGCTGATCTGTCATGGGTTGATTTGTGAGCATGTCCAGAATACTAATGATGATAATAATGTTGTTTTCTGCAGCATCTTATGGCGGCAAATATGAAAACGATCTTTTGAGTCAAAAAATAGCGCTGGAAGCCACTTTATCAAAATATAGTGATTTAGGCATGTATACTCCATCAGAATTTGAAATGGAATTGGGGTTTATTGATAAATTATTTTCTAAAGATGAAATGACTAAAGCCGTCGAAGAGTTAAATAATGTCGGGTTTACGTTTCTTGCTTATCTGGAGGATAATGATAGTGCCTATCAGCAGATATCTATCGATGAATGGCTAAGAGTTGTTGGCATATTGCTTTCAATAGATGATTTGGTAAGCAAAAAATTAGCATGGGGAAATCTTGTTATAAAAATTGCAATATGTAATAAGATATTTTATTGGATGTTTGATTATGTAGACACTCATAGAGGTATGATCGAAGATGAAATGTTAGATGATTTTCTATTAATACAGAAAGAACTCAGATCACACTATCCATCAAATACTTCCATGCTATATATTGCAATGCGTCACTATGGCAAGGAAATTGATTTTGATATATCTGATTATCTTTTGCGTACTTCATATCATGATGACCAAAGAACATTTCAAAGAATATTGGATTTGTATTTTAATGATATTGCTGACGGGCGTGAACAGGCCGAACAATATCTTGCTAATGAAGGAAAAGAGACGATAGGCAGTTTTGTTGACTTATATGAAAAACCAATTCCTTTGTTGGTGTCTTTCACTGCCGATTATTTTCAAATCTCATGGCAATATTATGAGTATTTTGCTCTTGTGCTGAGAAATCCAAAGATATTATCAAGTAAAAATCTCACCAAAGATGTTGTGTATAACTTTCTTGTGGATGAATACAATGGTGAAGGGAGATTCTGGATGCCGCAGAATGCTATAAGCTTTGCTATTAAGCCCGATGTTTATTCAAAGAACTATATGAATGCTGTCACAAATGAACTTTTTTTGGATAGAGTAAGGCGTGATAGGGAATCAGCAAGGCAACGAAATCGTAGAAAAGCAAATAAACTTTTTAGTACAGGATTGCTGTGGTAGATACTTTCCGATGCAGGGCCGCGGCAACCTGAGTCTGCTCCAGGGCGCCCTCAAGCTCGACCTGACCCAGGCCGATCTGCTGTTTCCCGACGGAGCCCGCAGCGGCGACCTCCACCTCTAGTTCAGCGACTTTGCCCAACTGCCCTATCCGGTGGGGGTCGCACGGATCGACAACTACCGGGCCGTGAGCGTCGGCATTCCACACTACCAGGTGCTCGGCTACGCCCTTATGCCCCGGGAGGCCCAGCCCCAGCTGCAAGCCTACGCCAACGGAGAACTCGATCTGCGCCAGCTGCTGATCGCCCTGGACCATCTGACGGAACAATAAAGATTCTGGCGCTGCTCTGCATTGCGCTGTCAGCCTATGCCCAGCACGGCTTCCAACACGGAGCGGTCTACGCCAAGAGCCTGATCCTGAGCGAGCAGGGCAACCCGATCTATGTGGAGTACGGTCTGGACGGGCAGATCAGCAACACCATCGGCGAGGCCGCCGGAAAGTATGCCCAGGCACGGGTGATGGCCGCTTTGGCGGAGAGACCCGCTACAACGGCGAGAGCGCCGCCCTGGAGCGGGTGGCCCAGGATGAGTACGACTTCGACGGGGATGACGAGCCGGACAAGGCGGAACTGGGGCGGATCGTCAGCGAACCCGA
>JARRQF010000491.1:0-2819 GCA_037382065.1 Candidatus Thiodiazotropha sp.
TCTTAGTGCGCGGGTCGTCCAACCTTTTAAAAACCGCTCTGCCACCCATGTGGCCCTGCATTCCCAAAACCTTTCAAACTCATCCTTCAAGCGCTAGGCACGATAAATTCGGCTATTTGCTTTCTCAAGTGCCTTGAGTGTGCGTGTGTTTACCTGCGTTCGAGTCAATGAATAGCGATACAGAAGCCAACGCAATCCTTTGAGCACCTTGCGCTCATCAATATTTGCCTCTCTCCACTGCTCTTTACGCACTTCGTCGACTGCCGCATTGAGCGCTTTCACAATAGGGAAGCGATCCAAAACCAACGTCGCATTGGGGCAATTTGATTTGATCGTCCCTATGTAGGCCTCACTCATATCACAACGACCAGCAGTTACCTGATTTTTTTGATAATCACTCAACATGCTATTGAAGAATTTATCAATGGTTTCACGGCCTTTTCCTTCTCCAACCCAGACCACAAATGAGCGATCCAAGTCATAGACAAGCGTGGCGTAATTGTGCCCCTTGCAATAGGATATCTCGTCTACACCCAAAGTCTTCAGGCCGCGAATCCGATGGCCTGATCGCAAGCGATGAATGATGCGATGCAACTGCTCTGAGAGCGTTGACTGAGATACTCTTAGCAGTTGAGCTGCTGCCTTCTGTGTCATAAGTTGGCAGTACCGTAGTATCATGTACTCATATCGATAGCTGACCCGCGCATACTCATCTGCCCAAGCAATATCTTCCAGGCAACGTCCATGGGTTGGGCAGAAAATCTATCGCGGGTAGTATAATAACCATACCGTCCAACCGCACACTTGAATATCCCTCCAGCGACGTAGCTCTGGACGTGTCCGAACGATCTTTCCTCTACGCCCACACTTTGGACAAGTGCAACCGTTTTTATAGGGTTTTACCCCAATCTCCAGCTGATTGTCTTTTCGGAACGTTAAACCGGTTACCTTCAGCCCCTTGAACCGAAGTAATTTTCCAATAAGCTTGTTTGTAGTCATAGATTCCGTAATCTCTTTTATTTGACGCTTTTACAACATCAAATTTAGAGGGGGAATCTACGACTAATCAATACCTTAAATCCTTTTCGAAATCCGGATAGACCCGAAATTTTTCGATGAAGGTGTTTGTAACACCTCCGTGACTATGCTCCGCAAACTCAGGCAACATCTGCAATCACCAGTTTCACTCTGAGTCATCGGTGCCTGAGACGAATCAAAAATGCGCTACGGCATACTCTCGTTTTCTCTTGGAGTCTAAAGGGGACACTCAGTGTGCCGGGCGAAGCCGGTGACAAATCAGGAGGTGAAAGTCCTCTGGGCGGAAACGGCCAATAGCGGAAGCTTGATGGACCATCATGATACATGTGGAAAAGGCCTAAAGCGGACAACTAACGATAATTCACACCTCAGTGATCAGGGGGAATGCATAACTTCAACGCCCCAACCTGGCTCGCGGCGAATGACGGAACGGGCACTGACCCTGAGAGCAGTGAAGACCGTTGACTTCATGACAGCGAAATTCGCCCACCTGCCTTTCGAGTTTCCCGAAGAGGTCTCGCGTCGGATCATCAATGAAGTGCATGGCATCTCATGAGTCGCCTATGACATCTCCAGTAAGCCACCGGCGACGATTGAGTGGGAGTGACCGGCACTTAAAGGTGACGAAGCGAAAATAGACGAGGTTATTTTGCAAAATATGCATTTCTGTGAAGTGCGGTTTCCCGATTAACTACTAAACTGAACTGCAAATACAAAGGAGCAACTTTTGTGTTGTTGAGGTGATTAAATTCAATGGTTGTGTGTTGTTGTCTAAATTTCAAGTCGGGAGAAATGTTTGAATACAACAATACCGGTTATGTGCTACTTGCTCTGATCATAGAAAGAGTTTCTAGAAAAGCGTTTGTTGATTACATGACGGAGACTATTTTTACTCTGTTGTGATAATTGTCTGGAAATAACCCCAAGGGATCAGTCGTTGAAACCGAAGAGGGATTGAGCAGAATATATTACTATTATGTCAACGTGCTAGGCCGGTGGTTTGTTAAAAAACTGGCTTGGAGAGTGCTATGAATTTTATTACTCCTGTTGCCTTGTTATCTGCATTAGCCTCCTGGGGCTTCCTGATAATGACATTTATTAGTTTGCTATCAGGTTATTTTGAAACCCGTACCTGTCTGACTGATTGTGTAAGAAATTACTATATTATCTCTGCGCTGCTCGGTCTAGCAGCAATTGTGCTGGCTTCTATTTCAGTGATTCGATCCGGTTTTACTCTTCGGCAGGGCATGAGTTGGTTGTTTGCTGTATCACCCATTGCGATTATTGGAGGAATATTCATCATAGGTTATCTAGGGGCTGCTGCTCATTAACAATCAACTGCAGGTGCTTGATTCTCTCTCAGTTAGATCTTGATAATCCATCAAAGTCAGGAATAAAACAGGTTATTCTAGCAGCGGCCACATTCAATGGTTCTACCTGAATTCGCTTTGGAGACTTATCCGGCCAACTAAACCCCGAAGTTGATGTTGATTTTGCAGGAGCCGTTCAAAATAGACAACAGCAGTAAGCTACTTTAAATTGAATTGTTCTGATATGGCTTCACTGCATTTATCCTTGGGTGTTGTCAGTTTTAGCGGAGTGCCGGTAGGCGATATGCAGTTGATGGTGATGATTTGATCTGCCTCGATACCCACAACCCGCATGACTCTCATTGGAATTTCAACATAAGGATAGGTATCATTCTTGCTCTCATCGTCTATGAGAAGTGCATCACAGACCAAATTGGATACAACATCCTTGGCATGTGGAGCAACCTGTAC
>JARRQF010000492.1:0-2817 GCA_037382065.1 Candidatus Thiodiazotropha sp.
CCAAGGCGCGCAACAACGCGGATGACCGCTTAGCATCTCGCCCGAAGGGAAGCCTGCTCAGGCCAGGATACTGCGTTGCAATGCTTGAAAAGGGCGAGCCATTCCCTGCGCATTGCGCCTTGTCTCCGGGCCTGAGCAGGCTTCTATAATCGTCAATTTGTATGAAGCACCACACTAGGAATCAAGGCACCATGCGCAGGAAATGGCGTGGCCATTCCATCCTTAGGTTCGTAAATGGCACATCCCTGTGCCACTCCTCATGAAAAAATGGGCTAGGCGGCAAAGTTAAGATTGTAGATAGCTGCCTGCTCTTTCATTCGCTCCTTGATTTCCCTGATCACCTCTTTAGGTGCATCCGATATAATGAGTTGCTTAAGTTTTTGTGCATCTTCAGCATATTCTTGGAGATCTGTTAAAACCTTACGACTCTGATCATTAAGTGGCGTATTAAGTAGTTCAGTGGTAGTCGTGATGCCTTCGAGGTAACGTCCCTCTTTTACTGCGTTTATTGAATCGTCGATCTTTTGAACGGTTTGACTGGCAGAAATCAATTGCTGCTTGGCTATGGGGTTACTCGTGCTATTCTCTGCGGTTTTTAGCAGTAGTTGTGCTGCATCAGCATAGTTATGTTTTTTAATGAGTTGATTTGCATCATGCACATCTTTGAATGCTCCGACTACCTTATTGATCTTTTCCTTGTCATCATTGCTAAGGTTAAAGATCTGATTGATCTTTCCCTTATCATCATTGCTGAGACTAAAGATCTTACCGCCATATTGTTCTTGCAATAGGGATGAAGCCGTACTGAAGTTTCCCTTTTTAACTGCGCTCTGAATCTTTTGTAAAACTTCTGTGTTTTGACCAATTTTTTGTAATAGTTTGTCGCCAGCGTCGCCTGTAAATTCCTGCATCAATGCAGAACCGACACCTAACGCATTCAAGTAATCTCCATTTTTCACAGACTGATTAGCTTTGCCTAACTGATCGATGGTGTTTGTTACTTTGCTATTGCTACCAAAGATATCGGAAGCAAGGCTAGTCGCTGCTGAAAAATCTCTTTCTGAGATCGCTTTGTAGGCTGTTGCTGTTGTCGCAGCATATTTTGATAAAGTGGCGGCACCGTTGACAAGGCCTGTTGGGGCGCCCAATTTCTCACCAAAGTTAGAGACGCCGCCAGCAATCCCTGCGATACCACTAAGTACTGCGCCCCAGCTTTTGTGTTTAACGCCTTGGTAAATATTGTAAGCGGACGTGACTGCCTTGCCAATGCCACCTGAAACGCCGCCTACAACAGCACCAACTACGGCACCCCAATTTTTATTTTTAACCCCCTGGTAAACATTGTAAGCGGTTGTCGCAAGTTGTACGCCCTTCGCGATAATATTTACGCCTGGTATAAATTGAGCGACGGTAAGTATGCCCTGAAAAACCTTGCTTTGAACAACTTTTTTAAGGGAATTTTTTGCACGCTTAGCTAATTTAGTAGCGCTTTTTCTAAGATTATGCCACCGCTTAGAAAGCCAGCTATATTCGACGTCAGTTTTCTTGCCATCGATTTCTGCTGTGCCCGTGTCATTTTCTTGTTTTAACTCATTCAATGTTTTATCTGAAACCGTTTCGCCATGAAGAAAACGGGAGAAAATATCACCTTCATCACCTTTTGCATCGCTAACATTGACACGTGTGTCAATCGCATGTCCCACCTCTTCGGATAGAACCTTCTCCGCCATAGCTGGGTTGCTATTTAAGAGCTCCTTGCTTAGGTAGACTGTGTCGTTCTCCTTACTATAGGCACCAAGCGCCTTACCTTCGGTCTGTGTTCCAGAAATATCATTGAGTTGTTTGCTGTCTACCAGTTTGATATCGGGCATCCAGCTGAAGTCACCACTCAGCGTCTGCTGGCGAATTGTTTCAGCTTTACTTTGATCATACTTATCGCCAAAGGTTTTAGTCATGATCTCGGTGAATGACTTTTTATCCTGAGCCATATCACTGAAACGTTGTTGAAACTGTTGTGTTATTTTATCTTTTGTTTGTTGAGTAGAGTAGTTGGTAAAATGTTTTATCGCTTCACTATGTTGCTGTAGCGTAGGCTGATGCAACGGTGTGTTATTGTCTGATCTCGTTTCTGGCTGTTTGCTCTGTTCTGAAAATTTAGGTTTGACCTGATAATCTTGAATGGATACGTGTGGGCTCTCATTTAATTGATGAGATTGCAATGTATTGGAAGAGGTGTCGTATCCAGTCACCCTATCTTGGCCAGCTTGCTCCATCAAAGCGCGTCTCTCTTTTGAATTTGAGATGTTCCATAATACGGAGTTGATCTGTTTTGGCGCAGGCATCGTCATGATCTGCTGATCGCTAATGTCAGGTGAGCTTTGGCTCATGTTGCCACTGTTTTTGATAAGATTGGTACTGTTTTGAACGCTGCCAGATAGATTAATCATGCTTATCTCCTTCGATGTTATTTTTTATCCCTTCTGCTTGATTTTATACATTATGAGAAACTTGAGTAGCTAGGAATTACCCTACTAGGAATTACCCTACTAGGAATTACCCTATTGATGCGGGTATTACCTGCTTCGCTCACGTTGTAGCGTGATTCACCCAGTAGGTGACCATCACCATCAAGCTATTTTCTTCAAAATCAGAAACCTGTTATTAGAATGGAGCGGTCAACTGATTTTTTTAGGATCATAGGCTCATGACTTGAGCCCAGATGGTATATAGTCCCCCTATGGAATGGTTTACCCAAATATCTTTCCCCCTACAGGCGATCTTTGCTTTAGGTTTGGCCTGCCTGTTTCTACTTAGCTG
>JARRQF010000493.1:0-2812 GCA_037382065.1 Candidatus Thiodiazotropha sp.
TTTGCCGCTGATCATGCTTTTGGACAGAGCTGAGGAGCTAGCCTCGACTCAGGTCAAAAGGCCTGCCATCGATTTGATCAAGCAGTTTTTGAGTATCCTGACAGATACACCGGTTCAGTAATTTTACCACCTTGATTGGATACCTGCTCGGTAAAGCTGTCCACATCCGACTTGTGGTACTCCAATTCTGCTCTGGCTCCGAAGCTCCAGGGGCCGTTTGCGAAAGAGATGAAAGTCTTGAGCTTGATGCAGAAATTGAGAAACTAGCTCAGGACATTGGTTGGGATAATGTTTTAAAAGAGGCATATCGAACTCTTGCATCATATAAAGTGATGGGACTTTGGTATGTAGCAGCTTTGGTCATTGGCTGGGCAGCAAAAGATGGCCTACAAATGCCTATTCCAGAAAAAGAAATCATAGCTTGCTTGTACTGGTGCTTAGATAAATATGAAAATTTGGGTATGTCAGGATTTGCTGATGGAGAAAACCTTGTCTGGAGCACAACGTGTTCTCTCGCAAAAATATCGTACGCCAGCGACTGGCAGCCAAGGGAAGACCCAGAAATCCAAAGAATGGTAGAGAGTTTTGGGTGACACTGCTGACAAGGCGATGCTACGGAGTAATTTACTCGCTGGCGCTCCTAAATTTGCGCAGAGCGTGGCGTTATAACTTGGTAAAGGCATGAGTTCGTACAAAGAAGAAAACCGGATAGTGATGTAAGCTGCGCTACTTCTTCTTATGCATGAGGCATACTCGATTTAATATCAGGAAATCCTTCAAGTAAAATCATGTTATCGGTGTGGTTTCTATATGATAAAAAGATATATTCATTCCAGTAATTCAGATTCAAACCATACTTCATCAATGCTTCGTACGATTCGTTGTTATCTTGAAGCTTCATTTTTCCCATATTCCTAATTTCAAGAGCTAACGTCGTGCTATGGGGCAAACCGGAGCGTGGCAGCGTTGCTAACCTGAATACCTAAAAAAAGTAAAAAAAGTTGTTTTCAATAGTCGATCGCATTAAATTCCGGGTTTAGATGACCTGATTAAAATGGTAAAAACTGACAAATATGATACTGAAGTATAGCTACCAACCAGATAATGTATTGCCTTGTTGTCAGTGCTGACATGTAATCCTAAAAAATCAGTTGACCGCTCCATTCTAATAACAGGTTTCCGATTTTGAAGAAAATAGCTTCGATGGTTATGGTCACCTACTGGGTAAATCACGCTACAACGTGTGGGTGTCTTGGCTGCTCCTAGAGCGGCTCCCTATCCCGATTGAGCGGCAGTCAGGAGAATGCACCGGACCACCCTCGGTTGGTCAAAATGTGCCATATGACCGGCATCCGGCACTTGTGTTGCCGTACTCCCATCGGCTGTTACTGCTATTGCCAGTTGTTCGGAAATTTCTGGCGACGCTAGGGGATCGTGCTGACCAAATACATAGTGAACCGGAACCGTTAGACGCGGTGGGTTCAAAAACAGACTCAGCGATGCCAACTGCGGCAAAAGCTTGCGCTGGATCAGACGCATATTCTTCATAGCCCGTACTGTACCCAACAAACCATACGTGCGTATCAGGCTAAAAAACGTTTCTCTCAGCAAGCCCCAAAATCCCTTGCCACGTTCAATACAGCCGAGGTCAGCCAAGAGTTGGGCACGCAACTGAAACCGGGCAGGATCTAAGTATGGGGGCGCCCCTAGTTTCTCAAGTTTTGTTTTCAATCGGGGGCTATGTTCGCTTTGTGCTCGGAGGAAGGTGGAAGCAGAAGCGTCGCTACCGGGGATATCCGCATCTGGCGAAATGGCCACCACCGATTTTATGCAATCGCCCTCGCGTCCAGCGGCTTGCAGCGCAAACGTTGCGCCCAGGGAAATGCCCAACAATACAATGTCTTGCTGTGTTTCGCTTTTTAGCCAGCGCAGGACAGCGCATAAATCGTCAACCTGTTGTTGCAAAGAAGCACATTCTATATCCTGCGGCGACGCAGTACCGCAACCACGTTGATCCCAGTAACATACCAAGAAGTCTTTTTCCAGCTTCAATCGTCGCTGGAATTTCGTGATTTCATGTAACAAGGGAAATCCGGGGCCGGCCTGCACGATCAAGAGAGCAGGTAGGCCTTCCCGTTCGGCACACATGCGAATTTTCTGTGTCGAACCATTAATTTCCAGTCTAACTGTTCTATCGATCACCAGACCTGTCCTGCATGTAATAACATGAAGCGGGCATCTCTGCGAAGAGCGATACGTGAGTATAGTCATGGACTAATGAAACTCCTTCTGTTGACCTTGTTGATCCTCTCCCAAAGATTGGACCGAATGAAATTAGTTTGTCCGCCCAACATATAAGCATTTGTGCGCTGTGCGCAGCATGGTGCATAAATGCCGTGTGACTGGCATGGTAGCTGGCTAGCTGGTGAAAATCCAGACATGGCCCTTGGAAGAAGGGAACATGTAGGCGAACAGGAGGGGCGAGGTGCCGACGACCACCGAAGCCCGATGTTCTTCCTGTAACTCCTGGAATTATGTCTGAGTAACTCTTGACTTAGTTGGGGTGTCCATATATGTCTTGGCTGCTCTCTGGAACTATGCCGGAAGGTCAGAAAGGTCGTGGAAGAGGGCGGATTCAACCTAAAATCTGGTAGATTGAATAGATTGAGGTCTGATAGACAGAGATTCAGGCCCTAGTGTGGTGCTTCATACAAATTGACGATGATAGCGTGACGCTAAGCGGTTAGCCGCTAGGTGCGTGCCGCCGGGAATGGCTTCTCCCTTTCCAAGGCGCGCAACAACGCGGATGACC
>JARRQF010000494.1:0-2803 GCA_037382065.1 Candidatus Thiodiazotropha sp.
CCTTAATGGTGGGACAGAACCCCACCCTATGACTTTTGCGACACCCTCCAAGGGGAGAGGGAGTCTACTTTTCAAGCGCATCGTAAACATCAGCTTACTGTGTGGCACCCAAGGGCTTGTTCACACCAGGGTTCGAACCCCGCATCCCCTCTCCTCTTGTAGGGTATTGTAAAAGCATGCCGCGAATATTCGCAAAAGTCGTAGGATGCGGTGAGCGGTGCGAACCGCATCAATAGTGGGGTGGCTCACAAGCATCCATGATGCGGTTCGTACCTCACCACATCCTACATTTCATTCCTTAATGGTGGGACAGAACCCACCCTATGACTTTTGCGACACCCTCCCTTGCGGGAGAGGGCCAGGATGAGGGGAATATAAAATAGCGTAAGCGCAGCTTACCACTATTATGAAATGTGTCATGCGACTGCCTGCCACTTTCTTAGATTGAGTGGATATCTCGATGAGTCCCATAAGATCAACGTATACCTAAAGCCGGATTCAGACATCTAGTGAATATCAACAGATTTGTTATTTGATCGATTCACTATTTCGTTGCTAATTAAAATACCAGATTTTATAGCCTAAAGTGCCCTAAAGATGTCTCACCTCAGGCCGAAACGCCTGGTATACAAAGCTCTAGATAGACAGACGGAATAACACACACTCGTTGAGGGAATGACATGAGGCTCATCAAAAGCAATGCCCAACTCCTTGGAATGATTTTCGTACTACTGATCATCTGTAGCAATGGTTTCTCGCTCGGCTACGCCTAGGTGAATCAGTACACCTATATCACAGGTTGAAATTGGGATAAAAGCTGGTAGTGTGCTGAGCAGGGAGATAGCCTTTACTATCGAATCCCCTTTGTTTCTGTAGATATAAGTCTACTTGCTTTTTTTCTGGTGCGATTGGCCTGATATCCTGCGGAAATATCGGGTTATTGGGAAGATTGCACTTTGAATTGGATAGATAGTCGGGTTTTGAGACAATGTGCCTTTGAATAGCAATATTATCTTCTATGGACATACTCAAACTTAAGCGAAAGCGGCAAAAAAATGTTCAAGAGCAAAACGAGCTCAAGAAACATTATATGCGTGAGAAGGCTATTGCATTTCGAGATTCAATGGAAGAGTTTCATTGGTTGAGTGGCGTCATAATCGATAATGGTCTTTCAACGAACAATGGAATACTTGTTTCTTTAAATAGTTGTATCGAGCAGGGTCCAGTTGAGGAGTGTAACGCCATTTGGGTTAGTTCGGTTAAGCTGTTCTATGAAATCGATGTTATTCTAAAATATGGAACGCAAGAAATTATAGAGGTCGAGGGATTCTGTGATATTACAGATGTTATGGAGTTTAATGCACACCAGCGAGGGAGAGGTAAAACATTTGGTGTTTTAGCATTGGAGTTGGTCGAGGAACTGCTATGAAAGATAACAAATAAAGGGCGCCCCAATAAGTATTGCCCTATTCTGAAGGTAATACAAGCAGTCGCTGTTGTGAAAGCACTACAATCTGAAATAATCATCTGATTTTAATTGGCTTTAGGTTGCCAAAAAATCGCAGTGTTTCCAGAAGGACTCACTCTGTCATATATTGATTGGCCTAAATTGTTAGCTGGATACCTTACCTTTTGGGTTCGCTAGGCTACAGCGTGAATGGTACGACTGTTGAGAGGGAAATAGTTCCAGGCAATGGGCAAGCTAAAAAAGAACGTCCCCTCTCCCTCCGGAAGGTGTTGTAAAAGCATGCCGCGAATATTCGCAAAAGTTGTAGGATGCGGTGAGCGGTGCGAACCGCATCATGGGCCAATCAATATATGACAGAGTGAGTCCTTCTGGAAACACTGCGGTTTTGTGGTTTGCTTTTGAATACAAGCATTTTACCATGCGCAAAGTGTACCGTACGGGGACAGGTCTTTGATTTGTGCTCGTACAGGGATTACTATAGATCAAATAGAACTTATGGAAATCCTACAGCGTGAATGGCATGCTTGTGGCGGCGTTGCAACTCCTTGGAATAGCGGGCTATTGTGCGCCGTGCATGGATGCACCCGTGTCGCGGGCACATGGATGTGCAGGAGCGACCCTTGCCCTGCACCACCACAAGCGCACTCTTCACGCTGTCCAACTGATCTTTTTAGGTTGAAGATCCATTACAGTGATTGTCCGCAGACTTATTTTTATTTTTGGAGTTGTGGTTATGCAAAATAGTCTCGGGAATGATGGACACTTTATTATAGCGCTCGATACATCTACAGAAACACCCATGCTCCGAGGAGAACTTTCAGTCTATGTACCCTGTGGCTCGCAATTGGCATATTGGGCACAATTTCCCGGTAATATTGAATTTAGCCTGAAGAACGAAAGTGGTGAAACCCTCAGTTCAATGCCGGGTCTGAGTTCGGTGTGCTACGATCTGTTGGAAATCGAATATTACGCAGCTCAACCATGTAATCAAGTGGTGACTGAAGAATTTGAGATTGCCTTAAAAAAGTTGTTTTGGGAGCTTCCAGAAAACCTGACGGGGTTTGATATTCGAGGGGAATTTTCCGGGCTTCGTTCGAATATCGTTAAGATTAAATGAAGGAACTTAACCTATGAAAAGGGGGCGAAGCCTGCGTAACTGGCAGCAACTCCAGTGTTGGCGGTAATGTACCTTTCTTCATAAGGTAATTCAGAGAAAGGGAGGGAGAAGGGACGCATGATGCTAGTGTGGTGCTTCATACAAATTGACGATGATAGCGTGACGCTAAGCGGTTAGCCGCTAGGCGCGTGCCGCCGGGAATGGCTTCTCCCTTTCCA
>JARRQF010000495.1:0-3203 GCA_037382065.1 Candidatus Thiodiazotropha sp.
AGGAAAGTCCGAGTGTTCAAGCACGAGCTAAAACGGATCACGCGCCGATGTCCGGGAATATCCATAGCTTCTCGCATCCATCGCCTGAAGGAATATGTTCAGGGTTGGATGGGGCACTATGGATGCGGACTGAAGTACAATGATGCCACAGCGCTTGATGGTTGGATCAGAAGACGCCTCAGAATGTGCTACTGGAAGCAATGGCGGAGTCCGAAGCGCAGAATCTCCCAGTTGATTAAACTGGGTGTCAGTAAGTCGGATGCAATTAATCTGGGGTTGTCCCGAAAAAGTTACTGGCGACTTTCGAAGACACTGGGGACGAACATGGGATTAAGCAATGCATATTTCGAAGAGATAGGACTCATTTCCGTGCACACGGTTTGGTGCAGAATCCATCATCCGGCTACGGCCCGATAGACACTTGATGCGAAGTCGATCTGCTCGATGAAGCATCGTTGCGAATAGCAAGCCAGGCGCCGTATACGGACCCGTACCGCTAGAGCGGCTCCCTATCCCGATTATATTTTTCTATATTCATAAATTCCGTATTCCCAATAGTTGTTACCAGGATTTTTAGGCCCACACCAACCATTCTTTCTGAGTTCTTTTGCAACCAGTCTATTTATAATGCCATGTCCGATTAGCATTACCGAACCATGCTCATCGACTATTTGTTTCAATTTGAGAAAGGCGATCTTGGAGCGTTTCCTAGCAGATGAGATTGGTTCACCATTATTAGAATAACCGAGGAACCATATGGCTCTGAAAAATAGAAACCACGTGAATAATTCCAATCTTGGATAACGCCATTCAGCATATGGCAGATCAGATTCACGAAAAACAGAATCTATCAAGCAAATTTTCGAAACCCTTAATGCTTTTGCAGATTCAATTGATCTTGGCAAATCACTACAAACCACAGCTTTACACGTCTTTGTCACTCGAAGAGCTTTAGATGTGGGTTTGTTTTGTGCATTTAATCCACTTTCGTTGTAGGCTTTGATCAAAGGTTCTATCTCAATGGCTGAGTATCTTTCCTTTACCATATCTGACAAATTAATTTTCGGTTCTCCGTGCCGCATTAAAATGATTTTCATCGCAGGTCCTTAGAAATATAACAGCTTAATTAACGAGACACCGCGTCTCGTTATACATTTTTATATTCAACTCTCGAAGAACGCTCTAATCTCAGCCGATAGCACAGCAGGAGCCTCTTCAATTACAAGGTGCCCCGTATCTGGCACGGTCACAAGCTTGGAATTTTTTATTTTACTTTGAAGTACATAAGCTTGCTCGCAAGGTATCCACTTATCTTCTTCACCCCACAATATGAGAACAGGTGCGTTTACCTCGTTAAACTTATCTTGAAATTCATCAGTAAAAACCGAATCGGCTTGAGTAATCTGTCGATAAAACGCTTGTTTTCCCTGTTTACCACTCCATGGCGTTAATATTCCATCGATTGTTTCTTGTGCAAGCTCTTGGTGTGCAGCAGTTTTTATATATGCTTCGACTATTGCTAAATGAATATAATCTGGTAGACCAGAAAAAGCGCTTTCATGTTTTTCGATATGTTTAAAGAATGGTGATCCCCAAGGAGATAATGCGACAGGATCAATGACAACAATCTTTCTATAGCTACCTTTATCTAAGATGTGATTTCTCAATGCTGTCGTACCACCGAAATCATGACCGACAATAAAAGGCGACTCCAATTCCCAGTGTTTAACTAAAGCATTCAGTAATTTATTTTGTATCCCAAGAGAAACATCGGCTTCACTTTTATCTGATTCTCCATATCCTAGTAGATCAAAGTAATAAACCTTATATTGACAGGCTAACTCATCAATCAAATGCCTTAAATTGAAAGACGACCACGGTGTACCGTGTACCAAAATTAGAGGCTCTCCCTCACCTTTAATACCGTACTTTACTTCCCGCCCTTGATATTGAAATGTATGAGGGAGACTCCAATTGCTCAATTTAAACTCCTTGAATATAACAGCTTAATTAACGAGACCCCGCGTCTCGTTATACATTTTTATGCATTGCTATTAGCATATTTTTAAAACTGTTTTTCTTTCGGTTTTTTCTTCGTATTGCTCAATAATTACTAATTCTCTCTTTTCAGCGGTTACGCTAGACAATTCCCCAGTAAAAAATCCATATTGGATTGGTTCTTTTCCGTAAAGGTAATAATTGCCACCACTCATTTGCCACATTGTCTTTTCGACAGTAAATTTGAATTTGTTAAATATTGAAAAGTGTCGGTCATAGCCTCTATCTCGATCCCTAGTAAGCCACTCTTCAATTTCAATTGTCTTTCCTTCTAGCGGCTCTAATAACTCACCAAGTTGTATTGCCAATTCTGATTTCAGTGTATTTGTATTCATTTAATATGCATAATAGCTTAATTAACGAGACCCCGCGTCTTGTTATACATTTTTATGTTTATACATTTCTAGCAACCATAAACACCTCATCTGACGAGTAAAGATTACTTATTGTTGCTTCTACTTGTGCCCCAAATGCAGATTTATATAGCTGCTGGGCGGCATTGTCAGACCTTGTGCTTACCAAAATATGCTTCAATTCTAAGCCCAATCTTTGTAGTTGAAACCGCACATCCTTTATTGATTCAAGGATAAGCTGTTTACCTACGCCATTACCTTGCAATTCCTTCTTTACTGCCACCTGATCAAGTTCAACTACTGCCTCTGGCCTAAAGCCATTTTTTTGAAGCCATGTGATATAGCCAACGACTTCATGATTAATTTCTATCACATAGCACAAAGATCGTGGATAGGCTTTGAGAGTTGAGCTAATCCACTGCTCAGAGTGTCGCTGCCTGCCAAATTCACTGGCATGAATCAGAGCCACAGAGGCAATATCTTTTTCTTCCATGATTCTTACGTACACGATGATCTCTTATCTATGCGAAAACATAACGCCGCATTCAGCGGCTTGTCCGCTGTAATGATTTGTGTGTGCCCGGCATGGGCATGATCTTATGGGGTGCAAGTCCCCTGTACATTGTCTGGAGAGTCGTCATTACTATAGACCACTCAAAAAGTACTAGCCGATGGCAAGGGCGTAAGGGTGACCGAGCGTCTGAAAGAAGCCCGAGTGCAAACCTGCGAGCCGACGAACAGAAACGGCATATCAAGGCCGAACCCCAGGGCGAGTCAGCACAACATGACGAA
>JARRQF010000496.1:0-2796 GCA_037382065.1 Candidatus Thiodiazotropha sp.
GGCCAGGATACTGCGTTGCAATGCTTGAAAAGGGCGAGCCATTCCCTGCGCATTGCGCCTTGTCTCCTGGCCTGAGCCGGCTTCTATAATCGTCAATTTGTATGAAGCACCACACTAGGGCTTCAGAAAACATTAATTATCCAATAAAGCTATATTTTGAACTGCTTGACTAGCTCGTCAAGTTCTCGGCTTACCCGCGCCAAGCCTTGGTTCTCTCTCGCTGTCTGATCAGTTCCTTTTGCGGTTTCCAGCGAAACGTTGCTAATAGTAATAATGTTTCGACTCATCTCTTCTGCAACGTTGCTTTGCTGTTCAACCGCAGTGGCTATTTGAGCGGCCATATCTGTTATATGGTTAACAGCCTGCGTAATCCTATCAAGCGAGCTGCCTGCATCTATTGCGAGATCAACGCTTTGACTAACCGCATCGTGTCCTTCCTGCATTACCATTGCGGCTTTCTCTGATCCTGCCTGGACTTTTTCAATAATCTCCTGAATTTCGGAAGTTGATTCTTGAGTTCGTTGCGCCAAGTTGCGTACTTCATCGGCAACCACAGCAAAGCCGCGTCCCTGTTCGCCTGCACGTGCTGCTTCAATTGCAGCATTGAGCGCGAGAAGGTTGGTTTGTTCTGCAATACTCTTGATAACATCGATTACGGTACCGATATTAATGCTTTGCTGCATAAGTTCTGAGATGACTGTCGATGCATTCTCTACATTTAAAGCAACAGCTTGAATAGAGTGAACAGTCTTATCGACAACTACCTTGCCATCATTAGCCTGATTTCTTGCGGAATTTGCGTGGTTAGAAGCCAGTAATGCGCTGTTAGCAACTTCTTGAACTGAGGCAGACATCTCACTCATGGCGGTAGCAACCGTTTCAGTATCTGTTTGTTGCCGTTTTACTCCCTGGCTGGTTTCCTCAGTTACGGTGGCCATCTGTATGGCACTTGTGGCAAGCTTTTCAGTCGTAGTGGTCAGTTTATGGATAATATGTCGGAACTTTTGTGCCATTTCATTGAATTCATGGCTTAGCGTTCCAATTTCATCACCACTAATCTTCGTTATGCGGGTAGTCAGGTCACCATCGGCAAGTCTGCGTGAGGCAGAGACAACTGCTGAAAGAGGGGTGGTAATAACACTCCGTATCAATAATAAAATGACAGCGATCAAAATGAGTGTGCTGATGGTGTATAGGATGATGGTACTGACAATTGACTGATTTAGCGCAACTTCTTGTGCTTGTTTGATTTTCTCGAGACGAAGGTCTCTTTTTTTATTAATAGAAACGAGTTGTTGATTAGCTCTATTGAAATTGTAACCTATAATAACTTCACCCAATTTCATCTCTTGATGTTTAATCGGTTCGCTCAATAGTGATTTGGCTTCACTCTTGTCTCCCGCTATGGCATAAGGTTTGCCATCCTCACTGAGAAACGCAGTATATACGATGTCAGGATCTTCTGTTGCCATGTTTGCAAATTCCAATAGCAACGAAAAATCAAACTCTACGATGGGCTGTGGAGCGATCGCGGCCATTAGCTTGCTGATTTGCAGGGCATTAAAGCTAACCGATTTTGTGGTATTGTTAAACTGATCTTCTGCAATGTGGTTAACAACCTCGACAGAAGCATCAAGCGTTTGATTTAGTGCTTCCTTCTCCATAGAAATAATGATGGATCCAGAAATGGTTGTGAGGGTAACTAGGATGACGCCAAGTATGAGCGTAAATTTTACAGACACACTAAGATTGCCAAATCCAAATTGTCGAGCTGTTGAGTCGTTCATAAGGGTACCTTAAAGGTTGTTTGTTCTTAAATCTGGTACGGTGCGATATGAAGCGACTTAAGTGCCTCTTTGATGCCAGCGAGTTCCATAGGAGCAACAAAACCTTGGATTTTCGCCTTTTTTGCTGCAGGCATATCAGAATTTATTTTCATTAAGGTCTGTGTCATATTCTCTGCATCGCTGACACTGATGTGGGCTAGGGCAGAGAAACACCATTCTGGGTAGAGGGCCGTGGTATGTAGCAGCGCAAATCCATCACTATCTTTGCGATCTACGATTTCGAAATCTGATAAGGATATTTTTCCCTCTCTCTGCATATTCTCGAGTAACCCTGTGCGTACAAAAGCGGCATCAATAAATCCATTTTTTACTGCCAGTACCAAATCATCCTGTTTTTTACCTTCTCTCAAAGAAGCGAAATCCTTGTGTGGGTCAATTCCTTTTTCATGAAGATGGTAGGTTTGGAATATGTATGCACCAGCAGCAGCCTTGAATTTTAGAGACATGACATTTTTTCCCTTCAAAGCATCTGACGTGGTGATGCCACTCCCCTTTTTGCTGATGATGACGCCACCAAACTTTGGGCCAGCCTTCGTATTAAGCGTAGCCAATACTTTGGCGCCTAGCTTTTCTTGTACATATACCGTATGGGGTGAGTGTGAGAGTAGAAAGTCGATTTTCTGGTGATTGCTAGCGGCAATTACTTTTGCTGGTTCCAGGGGTATGATCTTTATGTTTTTGCCGAGTTGAGTGCTTAGGTAATTTCCAAATTCTTGCCAGCGAGCTGAGGCATTGAGTACGCCGCGTGGTGCTAGTACGCCGATATTAAAGTCTTGGGAATATAGGTTTTGCGCAAAGAGGGCAAGTAGGGTGGCGAAGGTCACCAGCCCTAAAAATTTTCTAAACATCATTATTTCTCCGTCACTCCTACTTGAATCGACCTCCTATCGGCTGGTCTATCCGTTGGGATCAATTAGCGGTCTGAACGTTGTTTATCTTTAGCTTTTTT
>JARRQF010000497.1:0-2784 GCA_037382065.1 Candidatus Thiodiazotropha sp.
TTAGAGCGCAAATTGAGGCTAAAACAGGGCGCAGGGCTATACCCTTGGGCCGAGGAGGGGATCGCAAATCGGAGAAATACAGAAGGAGCAATAATCAATGACACTGA
The DNA here is from genome assembly GCA_037382065.1 of Candidatus Thiodiazotropha sp. Lineage (GTDB taxonomy): Bacteria > Pseudomonadota > Gammaproteobacteria > Chromatiales > Chromatiaceae > Thiodiazotropha. The sequence goes on from JARRQF010000497.1 coordinate 108, forward strand.
CCCCATTGATCCATTGATCTTTGAACCTGCACCACTATATCGTTGAATTGCTGTATTAATAATGAAAATCAAGAGCTTAAATGGTGGCTATTTGATGGGTGTCCCCAAATTTGCTATTCCAAAGAAAAATGGAGAAATTCACACATTTCCAATAGGCCCTGAACATCCAAACTACTAAATATGGAAGATATATACTTGCAATTTTTGCCGAAACAGATTGTACCGTCAGTACCAAAAAATATTGATGCTTATGATGTATTGAAAAAACTGTCTCTTCAAAAGCACAAAACGATCAAATTAAACTGGTATGATCTCTTTGAGGATGTGTTATTTGTAGAAGATGATGCTTTGTTTCTGACTGAAGCATATAACGAATTATCAGAGATAGGTGAGCAGGATGCACAAAATATTTTCCTGGGAGACGGTTCATTACAAATCGATATTAATTTTCGATATGATGAGGTGCACATGACTGTTATTCATTCACCTAATTTGGATAAACGGTTTAGCCAAAAGAAAGAAGTCAAGATCGCAAGGGATGACTACTATCTAGCATGGAAATATCTTATGAAACAAGTGCTTGATTTTATGTAGCTAGACAGATGAGAAGACTATCGCGTGACTATCGAGACACCCAACGTTTGAACCTGCACCACTATCAGGATCTGCGCTATGAGTATGATGTGCATGGCAATGTAGCGACTCGTAAAAAAGGCGCACATGAAGAGGCCGAGTTCACTTGGAATACCGAACATCAACTGAAAGAGGCCAAGGTCACACGCAAAGGAATAGAACAAACCACCCGCTACGAATATGACGCCCTAGGAAGAAGAACAAGGAAGATCGATGCGTTCGGGGCCACCGAGTATCTCTGGGACGGGAATCTGATGATTGAGTCGAAGCGGGGGAATAAGCAGGCGCTGTTCCTGTTCGAACCCTGAAGTTTCGTGCCGTTGGCCACGGTTCAAGACGAGAAGACCTACTGGTATCAGTGTGATCAGGTGGGGGCGCCGCAGGAGTTGACAGACCGGGAAGGTCAGATCGTCTGGGCGGCGGATTATCGGGTGTGGGGTGAGACGACCCTGCGTAAGACGGGGACGGATGATGCAGTTGGATATTCCAGGAGGAGACAGGCGGAGCCGCCACTTGTGTTGGAACAGCCGTTTCGGTTCCAAGGGCAGCAGTTTGATGAGGAAACCGGGCTCCATTACAATCGGTTCAGGTACTATGATCCGGGTGTGGGGCGGTTTGTTAGTCAGGATCCGTTGGGTTAAGGGGTGGTAGTAATCTTTTTGCTTATGCACCTAATCCGATTGGGTTGGCAAACAAGCCAAATAATCCGAACTGTCCTTGTTCTGGTGGGGACGGTGAAGATGTTACAAAGGGGGTAGGTAATACAGGTGAGTTTGTTTTAAGTGGTGCTGGTAAGAATAACTTCATATATGCTGATTTGAATAAAAATGGAAGTATAGATTTTGCTATTGAAGCAGGAGAAGGGGCAAGTATTCGTGGCAGCGAGTTATTCAAATCTATGATGTCTCATTATGGGAACAACGTAAAAGGCGTTGCGGGAAATTGGTCTTATGGAACTAACTTAGCGAAAGTTAATGAATTAACAGCAGCAAATAGAATGAGCCTTCAAAGTGCTATATCTAAAACATGGACAGGCAATCAAGCTGCTAAGTATGGCTTTACATCAGCACGGATTACAGAGGCAGTAGGCAGCCCAGGAAACTACACAAAGATTAGTACAATATTTGAATAGATAGATATGACGAGTACAGAGAGTAATGAAATGAATATAAATAGTGAGCTTGTAGAAAAATTAAGATCGATGAAAACAAGCGGAGCTACTATTTTTAAACTCTTGGAGCAAATACAGTTTACTCACAAAGAAGATTCATTAATTAAACCCCTTTCTATGAAATATTTCCGTGAAGCTTTCGGGTTATCAATGTCTGAGGTTACTCCTCTCGGAGGCTGGTGTGGATTTGGTGGAGAACTGTCAAACGAACAGATAAATGAACTAATTAAGCCATATTTTAAAGACTAGTTGTTACAAAGGGGGGAGATCCAGGGTTAGATCGGCATTGGGGACATTCATTATTTGCCTAATGCAGAAAACGTTAATCTGCATTAATAAAAGTGCCCAATGACTATTTAGCCGGTAAATTATGCCATCGGAAGAGAAATCATCAGCTATTTGACTGACTTGAGAGGGCTATAGAGGAGAAATTGCCACTTTAAGGCGTAAGTGATCCTGCCAACTGAATTTCCTTAGCATTATGGTCACTAAGGTTCGTTTGGTGATGGTTAGGTAGCATAAAGGTAAACCGGGACACTCACCGTTTGAAACAAGTAAATATTTGGGCGATCTTAGAAGGCAAGCGAGGCTTCATTTCTAGTGAGCAACCTCCAATGCTGGAACGATTGCAGATCGACCCAAAAAACTGGCTCACCATAACTCAGGAGTTCGGAAGTCAATTCAAAGGACTCGTTGGTGCTGTTGATACCCTGAAAGCGGTCTGCAAACAGTATTTTGGATATCGCAGAACGCCAAATCTAGTGTGGTGCTTCATACAAATTGACGATGATAGCGTGACGCTAAGCGGTTAGCCGCTAGGCGCGTGCCGCCGGGAATGGCTTCTCCCTTTCCAAGGCGCGCAACAACGCGGAT
>JARRQF010000498.1:0-3907 GCA_037382065.1 Candidatus Thiodiazotropha sp.
CCTACTGCATAAGAAATTACCCTAAGGTACTCGATTTTGAGTCGGCTTGACCCTTGAACGCCACCGCCAATAGTCTCAAATTTATTAGCTAGGAGCGGCTCGTTGAATAGAAGTAAAAGAAATAATAGATAAGTTGTTATAGTAATAAAGTCTGCTTTCTTAGTTTTCATTTACGAAATCTCTTAAAAGAGTCGATATGCTGTTTTTTGGACGCCTAATTAAGCTGGTGTTTAAATATAATTTGTGAACTTCTATAAGTTGGTATTGATAACAATTTCTGTTCTAATTCCTGCCGTTTGATAAGTATATACCTTTCAACCTGAATTACGTAGTTGACCAGCAAGAAACTGACATAAGATAATGAAATGCTGGATTAGATAGTGACTATTTTAGGTTTAAGAATTTGTGAAAAATTTCGGCGCCCCCTGCTGTGTTGTCATTCTTGTTAAAGGGATGGCCATTCAGAGTGAACGACGTCAAAGCATACACGCCAGGATTTTCCGCAAATCCATCTTCACCTGCAGATTCTAGGTTTAAAGGCAAAAGAAATGTGTAAAAATGGGATTACTGGCACTTTGATGTCTTGTCGTGGATCAACACACAAAGGCCGAGTGTCGTAATAGATTAGTAAATAATAGTTTTAAAGTCGGTGACTACTTAAGGAGAATACCTGGATGTACTGTTTTAAATCGCACCTCGAAGGCGATATTATTGAAATTGAACGACGCGTTGTTAAGGCTTTGACGGTTGAGGGTTTTGGTATACTTTCTACAATTGATATTCAAGCTACACTCAAGGACAAGCTCGGGACCGATGGTCTGCCCTATAAAATACTTGGGGTCTGTAATCTACCCATAGCTCATCAGGCTATAGAGACCGAGCCTGATATCGGATTACTGCTTCCCTGTAACCTAGTGATTCGTGAAGTGAAGGATGGTTCGGTGATCGTCTCGTTCATGGATCCAGTGGCAGTATTGAAACTAGTAGATCAGCCGTTGATGGGAGACCTAGCGATGGATGTTCGGCAGCGCTTGGAACGGGTGCGCGATGCGATCGAGCGTTAGGGGAGGCTTTACTTAAGACTGGTAGATTTGTCACAGCTTTGAGTGAGGATTTAGGTTAAGGCTTACTTACAGGGCAATTGCACTACAAAGGACTCGTTTTCGTGCACAATAGAAACAAATCGCCATATGACTTTTGCGATACCCTCCAAGGGGAGAGGGTGTCGCAAAAGTCATAGGATGGGGCTCTGTCCCACCATTAAAGGATGAAATGTAGGATGTGATGAGGTACGACCGCATCATGGATGTTCGTAAGCCACCGCGCTATTGATGCGGTTCGCACCGCTCACCGCATCCTACACAATCATGAATTTTATAGCGTATTCAAAAAGAGTTACCTATCGGTTTAAAAATACCATGGAATATCTCACTCAAATATTGCCACATGATCGAAAATCATGATGCGGTTCGTACCTCACCACACCCTACAACTTTTGCGAATATTTGCGGCATGCTTTTACAACACCCTCCCTTGCGGGAGAGGGCCAGGGTGAGGGGGGGATATAAAATAGCGTAAGCGCAGCTTACATCACTATCATGAAATGTGTCATGCGAACCCCAACATGTCCAGCTATTAACTACCCATCCCAAGCTGAATAAGAATTTGAGGCTGCTTATCGGTTTTTGCTGTGCTTATGATATTTTATCATTTAAAAACAATAACTTATATTTTTAATGATGCTTTTGTTATTATTTATACTGCTAAGTAATTGAAATAAATACTAAAAAGTACCATCACATGTTCATGCTACGCAATATCCTTTCCCCTCTCCAGAACTCATTAGAAAATTGAGTCGGGCTTCAACCTAAAAAAATCGGTAGTTTAAAAGCCAGACATGGAACCCTCATGCGGTGACCAATCACCTTAACTTTTGCATGACGGCCGTCACAGTTACCGGAGTATTAATGCGTGTTGAACTTGTAATTTGCGGTCTTTTTATTTAATCAGAGCGATTCGACTCATTGTCTAAGCGCTACCACAAATGCCTAATTGCCAGTTGTGATAGTGTTCAAGTTACCAGAATTTCAGGTGACTACTAAGGCGGCAGAATGGTGCAGGATTCGAGTGTTTTTTACCATGCTGATTACTCCACTTATTGGAAAAGATCAGGTTGAACGACGTCACAAGTTTTGAAAAGAGTGTCGTTGGCCGGATGTATACTTCCCAACGATTAAATGAGACTGACTCATTATTATGGTGGCAAAGTCACAACGGTTTTCAAGCGTGAATTACTCTTAATATACTGTATTTAAAGCATATTATTAGGAATTATTTAAACTTGAAGAGAAGTGTTTGCAGTTGATGTTTTTCATTTTTTTGCCCCATACCCTCTGATTTATCAATGCCTTTACAGTGCTTCTTAGCGCCTTATTTAGAATATTGTTATTCGAGGTGCTGAGGTGATTCCAGACGGTTTCAACAGGTAATGTATTCACAGGCCAAAGTAGTGGTATTTTTATTAGGGTTTGTCAATATTTACGCAGATCCTGGCTAAAATAGCCCCCATCCACAGACCTTATTTGTTCTTAAAAAATCACGAAACTTGAGTTAGTCAATTAGATTGGTATATATTAAACACACAAATTAAACTTAAAGTATTGTGTATATCAGAGAATATAAGATTTAAATTCTTAAGCGAACCTGGTGTCAGAATAAGCCAAGTAAAACTAGTATCGCATTGAATTTGAGCGGATTAATATATTGGGTGTATGTATGCAAGTTAAGTCCTCTTAAGTATGGTGCAGTAAAAGGGCGTATTGCTTACTACATTATGGCGATTCTGAATTTAAAGGATATCATTGCCATGAGTCCTAAGCAGGTGACCCAGCTTAACTATCTGGCTGACCAACGACCCGAAGCGATACCCAGTGTATTTTGGCCCTATCAGAGCGCAAAATGGACGGTATCTCAGCGTATTGAGTTTTTATATAATCATTTTCAGACAGTAGCTGAGCTGGACAATCCGTTGACAGCTAAGGTGCAGAATAAGCGAACCATTTCTGAACTTGACGATATCTATCCAGGCATGCGCATCGTTGTCGATAGAAATGGTCTATTCATGAGGGAGGGAATGATAGTGCTTAATATGTTTGTTGAATCAGAGCGGATATTTAGCTTGGCATTTTCGCTGCATAAGAATGATTCAGAGCAAATTAGTGCTATCATTGGCGCTATACAAGGTCGTAGGATGCCACATGCTCCTGAGTTATTTCGAGATATCACAAAAGTAACCCACGGCATTCGTCCTCGTGACTTGATGATCGAAGTGTACCTGATGCTCAGCCGTGCGATAGGTGTTAAAAAGGTCTACGCTATAAGTGAATCCTGTAGACAGCATAGGCACCGTTTTTATTGGTTAAAAAACAAAGACGAGCGATTAAGTCTTAATTACGATGAGGTTTGGTCTGATCGCGGAGGCAATAGGTTGAATGAGGAATTCTTTGAGTTACCAATGAAACCTAAAAGAAAACTCCTTGAGAATATTGCGGCAAAAAAGAGATCGATGTACCGAAAACGCTATGCACTTTTAACAAGGCTCGAGGAAGAACTTGTCAAAAGCGTTTGTTCAGCTGGGAACTAAAACAGAATTTATCCCGATTAGATCTGCCAGAATTGCTATTGCTCTATTCTTAGTCGCCGCGTTCCTAGTGGCATGCCATAGTAGTAATTCATCAGATGATATGGGTGACTCCATACCGACGGCGACTGTCGACTGGTCTCGGGATATCCTGACGACTAATTTACAGGTTGAGCCTAGTGTGGTGCTTCATACAAATTGACGATGATAGCGTCTCGCCCGAAGGGAAGCCTGCTCAGGCCAGGATACTGCGTTGCAATGCTTGAA
>JARRQF010000499.1:0-3281 GCA_037382065.1 Candidatus Thiodiazotropha sp.
CCGTTTTAGCAGCCCACTGCTTCTGAGCTACCTGCGCAGCAACAATCGCCTTTTCGGTCTCTGCACCACCACATACAGGCACAGAAACAATCTCTTCGCCAGTGGCAGGGTTAGTGACCAGCATGGTTTCACCGCTATCCGCTCCAACCCACTGACCATCGATATAGCACAGGGATTTCAGCAGAGAGGCATCATTGAGTGTTATCATTGTTTCTCCAAAATAACGAGTTGATTTTATAGTTAGGAATTTCTATCCTCTGAGCCTACACCTGACAGCTCAGCAGCATACTGACATCATCAAATAATATACAACGTCATACTAGCCTCAGAGCAGCTTTCTGGTGCGCCACAAAGCGGCAACCATTGAAGTTCAAAGTGGCCAACTGGCACAATAAATCAACACGGCACCCACATGAGAGTTCTGCTTTATAACGAGATTAAACCTGCCAAAATCCCAGGATTCAAGAAGATGAAGGCCTATCTGGAAGCTGATGATTTCCGCTCAGCCGAAGTCAAGAAGGTAGGAGATAACCTCTATCGGGCACGATTGGACCGGAGTAACCGCCTATTATTTGCGATTCACCACCACCAGGGGGAGGCCTATGCCCTGGTATTGGAGTATATCAAGCAGCATGCCTACGAAAAATCCCGCTTTCTGAATCGCGGTGTTGAGGTGGATGAGGCTAAGATTCCTAGTCATGCTGGATAAGGTTATCTCGTTTGACGAGGCACAAAGTGCCGTCTACGCCCTCCAGCCCCCACTCATCATTATCGGTTCGGCAGGTAGTGGCAAAACTGCGCTGACCCTGGAGAAGATGAAAGAGGCCGTAGGCGACATTCTGTATGTCACCCGCTCTCCCTATCTGGTGCATAACTCTAGGGATCTTTACTATGCTGCCGGTTACACCAATGCTGATCAGCAGATCGATTTTCTCTCATTTCAGGAATATCTGGAGAGTATCCATGTCCCTGCAGGACGAGAAATGCCATTCAAGGAGTTCTCCGCCTGGTTTACCCGTCACCGCTCTGCCAGCGGCCTTAAGGATGCCCATCAGCTATTCGAGGAGTTCAAGGGGGTCATTACTGGTCCAGCCACCGATTCTGCCTATCTTGGGCGGGAGGAGTATCTTGAGCTGGGGATAAAACAGTCTATCTACCCCCGTGAAGAGCGAGCTCGGGTCTATGATCTATTTAGCAAATATCTTAAGACAATGAATGAGCAGGGGTATTACGATGCCAACATCCTCAGTCATGACTATCTCACGAAGGTTGAGCCACGATATGATTTCATCATATTGGATGAGGTGCAGGATCTAACCAACATCCAGATGAAGCTTATTCTGAAGTCTTTACGCGATCCAGCCGGTTTTATTCTCTGCGGCGATTCAAATCAGATTGTACACCCCAACTTCTTCTCCTGGTCAAAGATTAAAAGCTTTTTCTACCAACAGGAGGGCTCGGCACCTCAAACGGACCTGATCCGTATACTCAATACCAACTACCGCAACTCCCCCCAGGTAACCGAAGTAGCCAATCGGGTTTTGAAGATCAAGGGTGCCCGGTTCGGCTCTATTGACAAGGAGAGCAACTATCTAGTGGAGAGCAATGCCCACAATACAGGGGAGGTAATTCTGCTGCAGGATGAGGAGAATATTAAGCTTGAGCTAGACCGTAAAACACGCCACTCAACCCGTTTTGCGGTGATCGTCATGCATCCTGAAGATAAGCAGGCAGCCCGCGCCTGTTTCGGTACGCCACTGGTCTTCTCAGTGCAGGAGGCCAAGGGGTTGGAGTATGAGAATATCGTGCTCTATAACTTCACTTCAGGAGAGGAACAGCGGTTTCGAGAAATTACCCGAGGCGTGGCGCATGAAGATCTTCAACAGGAGCTGACCTTCTCCAGAACAAAAGATAAAAGCGATAAGTCACTTGAGATCTATAAGTTTCATATCAATGCGCTCTATGTCGCAATCACCCGTGCCGTGCGTAACATCTACCTCATAGAGCGAGCAACCAAACAGCGGCTGTTTGACCTACTCAACTTGCAACCCTCCAAAGAAGATCTGCAATTTGAAAAGCAGGATTCTAGTCTTGATGAGTGGCGCATGGAGGCCCAACGACTGGAACTTCAAGGTAAGCAAGAGCAAGCGGATAACATTCGCAATCAGATCCTGAAACAGAAATCCGTACCTTGGGAAGTACTGCATGGTGACTCTTTAGCACAGCTCCAAAAAAAGGCGATTGAGGGGAATAATAAAAAAGCCAAGATCACCTTGTTTGAATATGCCTTGGTATACCGAGATCAAACCCGCCTGAATGCACTCATTAAATCTAATTTTGATCCTGCTAAGAATCCTACTAAGGGGCTGCAACTGTTAAATAAAAAGTACTATGTACCCTATGAGTTAAAACACCCTGGTGCCGTATTACGTCAAACAGATCAGTACGGCGTCGATTTTCGAAATATTTTCAACCAAACACCCTTGATGATTGCCAGCCGCCTTGGCAATGAAGCATTAATCAAAGAACTAAGAGAACAGGGAGCAAATACCGAGTTAATCAATAACGCCGGACTCAATGCCTTTCAGATCGCCTTGGAACAAGCACTGGATGACCCAAAATACAGCCGCACCAAGTTGGCTGCCGTTTATCGTCAATTGGAGCCTGACTGCCTAGACATCCAGGTAGATGAGCGCTTGATCAAGCTTGATAAACGTTCAATGGAGTTTCTGATGCTCAACCTGATGATGGCGATGTTCTACGCCCGGCTCGGGATTAAAATTATTCGCACATGGGGAGGGGCATTTCAGAGCAAGGATTTTGCAGAAGCAGTGGCCTATTTCCCAGAGCATATACTGCCTGAACGGCGAAAAAAGCCCACCTATATCTCCAGCATCCTATCGAAGAATGAGGTCAACCGAGACGACAAATACAATCGTAAGCTCTTTCTTCGGGTAAAACATGGTCACTACATTATCAATCCGAGATTAAGTCTACGCGTGGAGGGTGAATGGTTGAATATTTATGAGCTACTATCTTTCGACATGATCGCTTATGAGCATGAGGATAAGAGATTTTACTGGAGTAGTAGCGACGTCAATGAATCGCATCAGCGACGAATCGAACATTTTTTTAACAAAATCAAGACTTATGCAGAACAGGGACATTGGAATGAGCTCTTTTGATTTAGGCCTACTCCCTTCAGGACATCTGCGCAGCTTCCCATCAGCAACTGATAAACCAACTGATAACACGACACTCATTGCCCAGATCGGCAAAGC
>JARRQF010000500.1:0-3735 GCA_037382065.1 Candidatus Thiodiazotropha sp.
GGCATCATATGTGCCAAACTTGAAGTGAGGTGTTTTTACTCAACCAACAAGCAACGGGGTGTCCACCATGAAGAATAGTTTAATCAGTGTCGATTTAGCAAAAATGTTTTCCAGGTCTGTGCTATGGATTCTGAATCAGGTTAAACCCTTTGTTATCGGCAATAAGAACGATCATAACGATGCCATCGCTATTGCTGAGGCCTCACGTAGACCTAAAGCAAGCTTTGTTCCGGTCAAGTCATTAGAGCAGCAGGATCTTCAATCGCTGCAGCGAATTCGTGAGCGAATGATGAAGTATCGCACGGCGATCGGGAACTTATCGAGCACGACAAGCAGATCAGTAAGATTGAAACAGAACTGTCTACGTTGGTTGAGAAAAGATTACCAACTTTTACAAACCATTCCGACTGACAAACTCAGTCTCTGGCTAAAAGCACTGAGCAGTCGCGCCCATCCCTGTAAGGAAGGTCATTGTCGCCTTGGCCAACAAGATGGCACGGATAGCTTGGGCAGTGCTGGCAACAGGCAAAGCCTATCAGGCTATGTGAGCAATAGATTGATCAACGCAAGTTTGTAAAGATAACAGGAGCTATTCCCAATGCGGTAAAACAGCAGTGATGAAACAATAACGGTTTACCCCCACCAGAGCCTGAATCAAGACAACGGTCATCAAGACCTCGTGGGTGCTGAGGCGGCGGGGGTTCTTAAATCTCATCAGGGCTCGGTGTGTTAGTCACACCATAAAGAAGCCGGATAGTTGTCAAAGACCGTTTTTTCTCTCGTCTGTAGAATCGATGGGTAAGAGGTAATCATTATGTCTGGCTAATTCTTGACTTAGTTGGGGTGTCCATATATGTCTTGGCTGATTCCAACTCTTTGTAGAAACATAACCTTATTCGTTAGCGTATTCACCATATAATTTGATCAATTGCTCGAGAGCCTTTCGAAGCCGAAGGACGAGCCCCAGGTATTCCTTGCGCCAAGCGTTCCCCCTCCGTAACTATTTGGGATAGCAAATTTGGAAAATATTCAGCATCGTTAGTGGTTGCTCTAAGTTTAACGATAGTTCCCCTAGAGGGTGTGGCAACCCAATCACTTGTTCCATTGCTTAAGTGCAGCATCGACTCATTGCTTAGGATTGAAAACGACCCAAGCCGCGAGCCAACCTCTGAAACGACATACAATCCGAAACCGGAATTTTGCCATTTATCATTATTCACCGGAGCAGTTATGCGTGAGATCCCAGGCTTTATTGCCAAACGAATTGCTTCCCTTGTACTGTGTATTGAATAAGCCTGAGACAAGCTTTGAGCCAACCCTACACCTTCATCTGCGATACTGATTTCGGCGAACCCATTACTCCAGCGCTGAGCCATAACAAAACATTCGTTAACTTGCGCATGTTCAAAGGCATTACGAATGATTTCCCTCAGACAGAAAGTAAGCATATCAACCCTAGAAATATCGACGCCACTCGGGTAGATAACGCTCGCCAAGCGCCTCGCATGGGTTGTTATTTGTTCCTGTAGTACGCCATTTTCAGGAATAAACTCTTCTAGGCCGATGCGAGTAATTGGTAAGTAGCTTCCACTACCAGGTGCTGCATTTGGGTGGTTGCCGGCATCAATACCAATAAACTGGAAGTAGCCGAAATACCTAAGATAAGAAGTGGCTCCGTACAGATTTTGGTGTCCAGTAACCAATGTGCTTAAATCCAAAAAGTAGCGTTGCCTGATCAGATCACGTATTCCTAAAGCGGAAACCATTGCGCCTGAAGGATGCGCAAAAGAAAGCGTTGAGAAATCAAGTACTAGCTCGGGTTCTGAACGAGCTCGCCAGAAATCGTTTGTGAAACGTGTTGCATTCAAGTCATTTAACTGGCTGGGACAAAAAATTCGCATAAGATTTTTTTACGCTAACGCCCACAACAGGGGTCAAACGGAGTGGAGCTAATTTGCGGTAAAGTGAGATCAGCGAACCGAAAATTGGCGGGGCGTAGTTTGGTGCCTTGCTTGTGATTGTTAGCTGTGCCTGACTTCATTAGCCCACCAGTCGCTGCTATTTAATAGCTTACTGTCCGCATTACCCATTAAGCCCATACAATTGCTTATGTTCTCATCTCTCAAGCACTCGTGATATATACACAAACATTCAACAAAGGCTTCAAGTGAGCTATTTATAAATACACGCTTCATTCCCCAATCGTGATCCAGAAATACTACTTCTCCATTGCTTAAATCAATGCACAAATTACTCCCTGAACCATCGGCGCCGATAGGAAAATAGTGATCCGCTTCATACTCCCAATCAGGATAACTAGCAAAGCTCAGAAATGGAGATGCTTGTGAAGGCATACCTACTAATACAAGATGTTCCAAGTCAGAACGTTTGAGCAGTGTAGAACCTGGCAGACTTGCATCGTACAAATGGAACTGATCAAGCTTTAGGTCCAAGTCATTTGGGACCTCTGGTAGCGCTCCAATATACCTCTTTTTAAACTCACTCAATTTCATACTCGGAGCCTATATTCAGCTAACATTATAAATAGCAAGCAACTTGCACACTATCCTACCTATTTGCGCAATTAGGTGTGCAATTCGCCTACTATCCAACAGAAATTGCCTGCTAAGTGCATTTCGGAAAAGGGGGTATTGGTAGTACAACCTCACCGTTATCTACTAAATACACACTACTAATCATCTATTTAGTGATTATAGGTTACCTGTAAGCAAATAAAAGCACGAGAAAGAAACATGAGACAAAACTAATCTTAAAATTGGACAATGTTATTTCTACTGACAGCGCAGGCACTCTACAGCAAAGTAGTAGATATCTTGGCGGGCGAAACCAATGTGCCATATCGCTGTGAAAAGGAAATTCTTCTACTCCATAGTTGCCACTATAACTACTTGCCTCCAAAGTGGCTTTATTGGCTGGCCTCAATTCTTGAACTGTTTTTGCGCCAGGAATATTGATTACTGTCCCGATGTTGGTGGCAATCTCCTTCGAGCTATCACCAAAAGAGTGGCCATCAAACGTGACATACCCATCCTCTTCTAGTTTTTTGAAGAGTGTGCTCATTCGTCGATGCCTTACAAAACGCTAACAGCACAGCTATGCCGCAATTTGTCGGAACAAGCGATTTGTTAGGGCTTCCATACTATCTCAAGATCTCCGTCGACGAACCCAACACCCACACCTTGTTTAGACTTCATTTTCATACTATATGCGGCATCAGTGGAAAGGTGCTTTATCACTAAAGCCTTTAGCCTTTCAAGGCAAGTTTCCCAGGAATTGCCGGAATATGTGATAGGAATATTAATGCCTCTGGTGGTTGGCTCCCATACCTCATCACAGGCCCAATCAGAATCATCTTCATTAAAAGATTCTGCGCCAATCAACTCAACACCAAATTTCACATCATCGACAAGCGCAGGTTCATAGAGGTTAAAAGAGAACGCCCTAACTGAATCTGGTATTTCTTGACTGAGGCTATTGCTTAGCCAAGATTCAAAGGTATTTTCGAAGTCCATTCTTTCCTCGTTTTTATAGCCCTAACGACAACATAACCGGCACGAGGAACGAGCGTCCGGCGCCACAGGCGCGAAGTTGATGTTTTTGTGTGTGCCCGGCATGGGCATGATCTTATGGGGTGCAAGTCCCCTGTACATTGTCTGGAGAGTCGTCATTACTATAGACCACTCAAAAAGTACTAGCCGACGGCAAGGGCGTAAG
>JARRQF010000501.1:0-4466 GCA_037382065.1 Candidatus Thiodiazotropha sp.
ATAATCAATAAGCTCGGCCAAGGCCAGCACGGCCCTATTTCACTGCAACAAAAAGAAGATTGGCGCTTAGCACTTACACTTAATCCCTACTATTTAGATATTAGTGATAAAGAAGTAAGGCTCTATCATCCAAATCTACGATTTTATCCTGTAGGCGGTGTTGCTCAAGTCTTTACTATCGTTCCTATTGGTAAGTTACGCCTTAAGGTTTACGATAGTTTAGTTTCAGCTTTAGATCCAATCCCTTTTTATGTTTATTCAAAATGGGAAATTTAATTAATTACAAATTAAGAGAAATATAATAATGATTACCTATGATCTGTAGATTAAATTATTATGAATTAGGTACAATTTGATATATCTGCTGCAAGCAGAGCTACCTCGATCAGATAATTGACGGCGAGTTGGAGCTCTTATATTATAAAAAGTCCGCCATTTTTTATAGGGGAGATGTCGTGAAGATAGTACTTCAAAAGACAGTGGTTGTGGTTAAATCCATGGTGTGGATATAAAAAGGAGGGCATTGAAGTTAAATTAATGTGGAGTATTTAGTGTAGAGAGCTATGGTACTGTATCGCAGGAAACCGCTCTGTTAACGAGTCTTTCTATTTAACTTTCAATAACAGAAGTATATATTGTGAATTTACCCTCTAACTTCCCAGCAAAAGTCCAGTTCCAATTGTATGATGTATTGCATAATATTGAACAAGGTATTTTGGTTGTTATTGTATTATTAACGGTAATTATTGGTTTGATGTTATATTTTCATCATTCAAAGAATGCTAGCTTAAGAATTAATAATAAAAAAATTGGTTAGAAGAGGTCGAGAAATTATATAATCTAGGGCAATTTCGCCATGCCATAAAAAAGCTTAAAGTATCTGAAATGCATTTTCCGAAAAATGCATCGGTGAAGTGGTGGTATGGAAGATGTTTTTTTGCTTTAGAGAAATGGGATCTTGCTGCAGAAAAGTTTGAAGAGTGTTTAAGGCTCGATCCATTTTTTAGAAAACATGTAAATGACTACATGTCTTTCATTGAGATAAATAACTTAGTGCCCAATGTAAAAGGTTATCTAAAAAATATTGATATCAGTTGATAGCTGCAAATTGAAAACTACTTAAACATACTCAATTCGTCTTTGATTTGCATAAAAGCGAAACCCTACTTGGAGTATTACGTGAACCACTATAGTATCGCTACAGTAACTACTCACCCCTATCAGTAAAAAATACCTTAAAAATCACATGGCAGGATTTTTACAGAGGTAAATATTACCCAATTACGCCTGAGGTTCACGGTTGAGCAACTGGTTATCAGACACTGAAGCAGACGTAAAACAAGGAGATGCCGATGTTGGCAATCCCACGCAGAGTGAGGCTATTACCACCCAACGTGAATCAAGCACCTCTTCAATATCCCGTCCTGGCGCGAGCGAGATCAAGGTACTTATGAGTAGTATGCTCATGATTCTTGAACATAATCGGGAATTAAGGCACCAGAATGGTCGATCCGGTCGTTTCACGGGCCTCCAATGCCCGGTGTGCCTCTGCCGCTTCAGCCAGCCCAAAATGCTGATTGATTTCGATGTGAATACCTCCTGTGAGCACCTGGTCGAACAGGGCTGAGGCGCTGTCACACAGTTCCCGGGGATCTGCAGTGTAATTCATCAGTGTGGGGCGGGTTAGGTAGAGCGAGCCGTGCGCAGTCAGCTCCTCCAATTTTACCGGTGGCACTTTGCCAGATGCGTTGCCGAAACTGATCATCATGCCTCGGGTTGCCAGGCAGTCCAGGGAATCGGTCCAGGTATCTTTCCCAACCCCATCGTAGACGACAGGGACACCCTTGCCCTGGGTGATCTCCTTCACCCGTGTAACAACATTTTCTTTCCGGTAGAGGATCGTATGGTCACAGCCATGGGCCTTTGCGATCTGCGCTTTTTCATTACTACCGACTGTACCGATCACCGTTGCGCCCAGTCGTTTCGCCCATTGACAAAAGATCAGGCCGACCCCTCCAGCAGCAGCATGAAAAAGAACTGTTTGCCCGGCTTGAACCGGGTAGGTTCGGCGCAGCAGGTACTCAGCGGTCATCCCTTGCAGCATCATTGCGGCGGCTTGTTCGTAGCTAATGTTATCGGGAAGGTGAACCAAACGGTCAGCAGGCATATTCCGGGCTTCGGCATAAGCGCCCAATGGGGGACTGGCGTAGGCAACTCGGTCACCTTCGGCAAAGTCTGTAACTTCACTGCCGACAGCCTCGACGATGCCGGCGGCCTCCAGACCTGGAGTGAAGGGTGGGGGTGGCGTTGGATAGGCTCCGGTACGATGGTAGATATCGATATAGTTGAGGCCCACCGCATGCTGGCGAATCCGTACCTCTCTCGGCTGTAGAGGTGCAAGCTCGATCGATTTCCAGCGCATCTGCTCGGGACCGCCATATTCGTTAACGCGTATTGCCTTGGTTTTCATGCAGGTGAATAGTTTTGTGAAATTATCCTGATACTCAGTTGAATCCAGTGCTCTCGCTCGACTCCGATGCCCCGCAGACCCAGTAAAGAAGCCCCTGGAACTTGCTAAACAGTGTCGCATCTTTACATCCATTTGCCAAAAGATTTCAAGATTTGAGGGCACCCATCAAATAGCTACCATTCAAGCTCTTGATTTTCCTTATTAATACAGAGATACCAACGATATAGTGGTGCGGGTTCAAACGTTGGGTGTCCCGATATATACCGATATATAATGCACGAAAACGAGTTCCGGGTTCAAACGTTGGGTGTCCCGATATATAATTCACGAAAACGAGTTCTTTGTAGTGCAATTGCCCTGGGGAGTAATCAAGAATCATTATAGCATGAGCGCCCCCCCTATCCCCCTATTCCGAAGCAGGTATAGATTGACAATCTATTAAAAATGTAATTGAACTTTTGAAGTATGGATAAATCTCTTTTTTTGCTTGCTCAGTTGTATAAACACCCCACTCAATCAGATCCTCCTTTTTTATTACAAATTTACCACCCATAAATATCGGATCAGCGTAATATTCTTGCACATCCGCAAGGCATCCGATTTTTTGCATAGCCTTGATAAAGGGATAATAGACATTCTGCTCCAATATTTTAGAGCGCAATATCTCTATGTACTTCAAGTATCGCTCATCATCATCAGGATATTCATCAGAAAGTGTCTTAAATATATTATTCGGCCAAGCACTATCATTGTTAATGGACTCGATTATAGGCCAATGAGGAATTTTCCAAATATAGTTTACCGCAAGTATCTTCCTTTCTTTTAAATCATCTTTAAGCTTATTTTCTTCAACGATTTCAATAAATGAATTGGCCACGTCAAATACTAACTCAAGCTCCGTTTTGGCGGCTTCGCATCTAGTGTGGTGCTTCATACAAATTGACGATGATAGAAGCCTGCTCAGGCCAGGAGACAAGGCGCAATGCGCAGGGAATGGCTCGCCCTTTTCAAGCATTGCAACGCAGTATCCTGGTTAGTGTCACGCTATCATCGTCAATTTGTATGAAGCACCACACTAGAACCATAGTATAAATCGATAGTCTGACTATTTTCGGTTGGTCTGAGCCGCACTTCTGTCAAGCATCCGGACGGTTCCTGTTTTGTATAGTAGTGAGCGTCACTTGATTCATCATGAGCAAATATTTTCTTACTTTTTGTATTAACGGGTTGTCCAAAAGCAAAACAAGCATAGCAGGTCACAGTCAATATTAACAAAGGTGTAGCTATTTTAAGCATTCTATATTGGGCGTCTGATAGTTACACCAAACATCCAAAATCAAGGCATTGGAAGCATGTTAATGGATTACGTGGAATGGGTGTTTCGACTAGGTCTGCACAGGGTCAGAGTAAATTTACTCTGACCCTAAGGATAACTACTTAGCGTTGATCAGACCCAGCTTCCAAGGCAATCTATTGTAATCAGAGACACCAGAGTTTGGATCTACTCCCTGATACAGATACTGCATATTGCAGCCATTAATGGTCATTTTCTGGTTATAGCCAGAACGTATCATCTCACCATGGCTGATATCATTGGTCCACTTGGCACCACTGAATGACACGTTAGCAGCACCGGCAAATGGATTCGACTGGCTATCTGCCAACGGTGTCCATGGGCCGTCTAGGCTGGTAGATGTCCAGGAACGGAAGTAGCGGGGTCCGTAAGCTTCGACCAGCAGCAGATATTTATTGGTACCATCCACTTTATAAACGTTGGATGCTTCAAACAGTCTGCCCACTACAGAATCTCTCATCACAACCTCATAACCTGAGAAGTTAGGGAAGTTTCCGATGGACACTTTGGAGCGATATAGATTGCCATCGTCTCCCGAGAAGAACAGGTGGCAATAGTTATCATCGCAAATAACCCAGTAATCAATACCATTATTCAGCCCATTGCTTAACAGAGGTTTTGGTGCACTCCAGCCATTTGGAT
>JARRQF010000502.1:0-5218 GCA_037382065.1 Candidatus Thiodiazotropha sp.
TCGCGGCGCAGGCGTGGGAACGGCAGAAGCTGGAACGGCTATGCCGATATATTTCAAGACCAGCGGTATCGGAGAAGCGCCTATCATTGACCCCTTCTGGGAATGTCAGATATCAACTCGAAACGCCTTACGGGGTTGCTTGCTTTTCTACTGCGCCTCATATGCACCCATGTCAATCGAATCTCCTACCACTCTTCGATTGCCATCCAAGTCAATTTCATCTCCATTACTATTGCGAAGGTAAGGAAGTAAATAATTTTCGATAAAATTACCAAGTCCTAGGTTGAGATAGAGATTGCCATTATAGCCGCTATCTTTTGCGGGCGACTCAGGATGCAAAGTGAAATTAGCATTATCAATATCTTGAAATACCGGATCAGTGAATAAATTATGCGGTCCAATAGTCGCAGAGCCATTCAATGCGGCAAACAAACTATAGTCAATTGTCAGATCGCCATCAGGTGTTATATCGTTTGGAGTATTATCTGACATATTCATGCTGAAAATACTATTTGCGATGGTGCCTGCACCATAAAAAGCACCGCCATTTCCAGAAGAGTTGTATGCAAAGGTATTATTTACAAAATAAGTAGAACCGCTGTAACTATATATAGCCCCGCCGCTACTGGAAGCACTGTTTTCACTAAACAAATTGTTTACAATCCTATGCTCATAGCTGTCAGCCAATATCGCACCTCCTAAAGCTGAGGCTTGGTTATTTCTGAAAATATTGTTAACAATAGCGGTACTGTGGAATGTGAAGGCATATATCGCTCCGCCACTATGGCTGGTATTACTATCAAACACATTATCTATTGCATTTGCGGCAGTTGTCAGTGCGCCACCACGATAATTGGCACTGTTATGGTAAAACTCATTACCGTTAACAATATTTACCCTATCGATTGCGCCGCCGTTATAAGCGTGATTGTTTTCGAATATGCTATTGCTGACTGCATCTATATTTTGTAAAGCACCACCATTTCCGCTTATCGAAGTATTACCAGAAAAGTAGCATCGATTGAATTTTGAGTAGAGTTTGTTTTGAACGCCTTTTGCAACTGAACCTCCCTCTTCATGGTATGCGTTTTGAAATGACAGGTTTTCTAGCAAGACTTTTTCATCGTGAACCTCAAGAATTCTTGCGCTCACCGGCTCTTCAATGTAGCACGGTGAGCCGCCCCAAGCCCAACCTCCTGCCGCTATGCATTCATCATGGGTGCTGACGCCTGGTACAAGGGGATTTCCACCATCGAGGATAGTTAGCCTTGGATTTGTTGTTTGAGACTCAAAAGCACTATTCCAGCCGCCAGATATTTTTATACCATATAGATAGTTATGACTATCAGGTAAATCGAGACCAGAGCAAATGTAGTTTCCTTGCTGAATACGTATTTCATCCCAATCCTGAGCTACATTTAAAGCCATTTGTAATCCGCTGCAGCCAGAAAATTGCCCATTCTCACCAACGGTGATGATATTGTTGTATCCGGGTGTCACTTCAAAATGCAAAGAGAAAGAGTTGTATACAATGTCGCTGTTCGCATTGCGATATCCAACAAAAATATCAAATTCACCTACAAGGCCCGACAACCCTGAGATTATTGGAATATACTCTTCTTCAGCTAAATCTCTCGTCTCTGCATGATGTAATGGTCCTACCCATGGAATCCAGCTGCCAGTTGAGCTCTTGTAATAACGAGTGCCATTATAAAAAGCTACAACGTAAATTTGGGCATTGTGTCCAATATCGCTAGTGGCGGGGTGTAATATTGCTGATAAGTTAATGGATTCTGAAGCGGTGAATCGTTTAATTTCGTGTTCAATTGTATGTCTGGAATCCCAAACTTGAATGTATAGTCTTGCGTCATTTGTTGGTGTGCCGTTGAGAGTTGTAACTGGGTAGTAACTAGCAGAGCTGCTGAGGCTATAAACCAAACAAAGTGTAATAGAGCAGTAGTTTATAAGTTTATTGACCATGGCTTGATCCCTTATGATACATAGCTGTTCGCAAATAGTAGATTTGTATGCATGAACGTCAGGTTTGACATTAGTAAAATTGATACTCAAATAACACTAAGGATAGACGGCTTTAGATCCTCTTTGATTGTTTTGTATTGATCAACAAAGCATAGGGAATCGGGAAGATGCATGGCAGTCTTGTTGTATGAGTTATCGTCTCATTAGCATGTAGGATTAGCTCTGGCGTGTTTTTCGTTAAACATCCATGGGGTAGAAGTGAAGACTTCTATGCGTGGTATCTACAGCCACCCTTATCAATTTGACCTTTTTTAACCAATTCAAATACTTGACGTAGTCAGGTTTAAGCAGAATACGTGCCATAAAAACAATAGTAAATTATTCAAAAGGTTAGATAATATCTGTTAAACGCCGTTTAACACACTGTAAGAAATACCGACAATCTGACAATGTCCGGGCCGGGTCAAATTCGGACCTAGGGTCATTCCTGATGCTAGGTTGTGCCTGCTCGAATACACGTCACTGACGTGCTGGACAACACGCTGAACTATAGTACTCACAGGTCCAGGATCCGACCGATCAACAATACAACAGGCAAGGAAGCCCATGTTCACGAACAACAGGACATCCACAGTAAAGGAAATTTATTTATCCATATATATAGAGAGCATTTTTCGGTGTACGACTAAAGGCCCAAGGCAATTCAAGCCGATTTTTCTCTCTACAAGCGATTTAGCTGATCGATTCTTACGGGTTTTCTGACAAACAATCGAAAGCATCTAGACTATGTCAGTAACTGCTGACAGGCCGACATTCCGGGACTTCTTCGATATCCAAGATTTTGACAAGCCTGCTTGAGGGCGTAGGCCGTACCGACCAGCCCTTTGAACCGACTCTCAAAATTCTTCGTCAGGTAACGCCAGTGTTGCGGGTCGATTTGCAGGCGCTCCAGAATCGGGGGGATTTCTTGAGCTATGTAGCCTGGTTTGTCCTCCCGAAGGATACGACCGGTCCAGTCAACCAGTTCGAGATAATCTGTGAGTTTGAAGGGCAGTCCCTTGGGCATCTCTTTCCGGGGGTTCCCTACGAACGGCAGCAGGTGCACAGGTTGGTCCGCATCCTTTTGGGTTTGATTCCCTTCTCCGCTGGTTTTTGCCGCAGTGATGCGTTCTGCGATTGAGGTATACTCCGAGGTTTCCGGTGTTTGAGCCATTTTCGCGCGTACCGGGTTCAAATCCACATAGGCCAGACAGGCCGCCAGTGCTTTCTCGTCCAGCAGGGCCTGGGATTTGAAGCGTCCCTCCCAGAATCGACCGGAACACTGGTCCTCCTGGTTGGCCAGGCGCGCCACGGATTCGTTGAGACAGCGCATGAACCAACTGATGTCCGAGAGTCGCTCGCGCCACTGCGACACCAGCTGACCCAACGCATCCCACTCGGCGCGGGAGAGGTTCTGACCGGACCGGTAGCGATCCACCAGAACCGACCCCCTGAACAGCTGTTGCCAGCGCTCGATCACCTCATCCAGAGTCCAGGCTTTTGCGGCCTCGCGATCCACGAACAAGACAAGGTGATAATGATTCGACATCAGGGCATAGCCACAGCAGTCAATCGAGAAACATCCGGTAAGTTCTTTGAGCCTATCCAGTATCCACTGACGTCGATGCTCATAGCTTTGGTGGGTGAAAGGATCCTTACCACAGAGAAAGGCCCGTCGCACGCAACGGCTCATGCAGTGGTAATAGGCTGTATCGTCTAGGGAAATCAACGCCTTCCTGGGCTTGGGCATGACATCACTCCTTGATATCGAAAGATAAGTAAATATGAGTTGAAGGTTGACAGATTTGCCAGCTTGGCGCAACAGTTAGCTTGGGTGTCCAGGCAACTTCTCCATCAGGAAGATAGGTGTGGTCGTGTATAGGTTCGCTGTCAGGCATTTGGTATTTTCCAGACTGTATGCCAGCGAAAAGTCGTTCCCAGAGCTGTTTATTTCCTTCGTTATCCATTTCCTTCGCTGGCGCTCCGGTTAGTTGAGTTCAAGTGCCACTTATCGTAGTGTTGGCATATCTACATCAAGGAAAAGAAACCATGCATCGAGGACTGAAGCTGGCCCATTTTGGTGGGCTCGTGATTTTTCTAGGCAGCATTCTAACATTCATCGTGATCTCTACGCTTATTGAGGGTGCGAACCTGGAACGCATTGCCTTTGGGCGGAAAATTATTAGTACCGGCACGACGGTACTCACACTTCCTGGAATTTGGGTACTTGCCATTACCGGTATTTGGATGGGATATAAACGCTATGGATTGAAGCAGCGACTCTTCCAGCTCAAGCTCCTGCTCATCGCATTGATTATAGTAAATGCCTATTTTTTCGTAATGCCCGCGGTAACCTCTGCAACAGACATAGCCACCCGCTCACTGGCACAAGGTCAACTACTTCCAGAATACAAGACAGCGTATATGCAAGAATCCATCTTTGGAGCAATAAATATTTTACTTTCCGTGACAGCCGCAATTATTGGAGTATGGAAAATTGGAGTCAAACCAACAAACAGCTAAAAGGCTAATTCACTCGGACAACAAGAAGCTGCTCCGGTCGTTCCTCCTTATGCTGCACTTGCTGGCGATGATTATCGATGTCATGTATCCATATAGCCTACTAATGAATTTATTTTCTGGATTGAAAGCACCAAACAAGAGAAGACAAGAGCGAAACGAAATTAAACCTACTATTATGTACTAATTTACTCGCTGATGTGGCAAGACTTTTCCGGACAAATAATTACGCGACATCTCGATACGCTTTGTCATAATCAGATGGCGTTTGATAGCCGATTGTTGAGTGCCGTCTCTGGCGGTTATAAAAAACCTCGATATACTCAAAAATATCCTGCTTAGCTTGCTGCCTGGTCTGGTAACGTTTGTGATAGATCAACTCTGTCTTCAGCGTATGGAAGAAGCTCTCTGAAGGCGCATTATCCCAGCAATTTCCTTTCCGGCTCATGCTACATATATAGCCATGGTCTTTTATAGTTTTCTGATAAAGATCAGAGGCATATTGGCTGCCACGATCACTGTGAACCATCAGGCCCTTAGACGGCTTGCGCTTCCAGATTGCCATCAGCAATGCATCATTGACCAGTTGCGCAGGCATTCGCTCCGACATCGCCCAACCCACAACGGACCTGGAGTAAAGGTCAATCAAGACGGCGAGGTAGAGCCATCCTTCTACGGT
>JARRQF010000503.1:0-2752 GCA_037382065.1 Candidatus Thiodiazotropha sp.
GTATTGTAGAAATCAATCAAAAACAGGCTAACGCACTCTATGAACGAGCTAAAAGTCAATCTATTAGATTTTTCTAAGAAGGAAATATTTTCTGCTCTGGTTCGATGGAACTCGTCCTGCACTTCACTAAAAGGAGTTATATTAGATATTGAGCGGCTCGGTTGTGAAGACCCTGAATTAGGTTACATGTTGCCAGGCTTTATAGACGCTCATGTCCATATTGAAAGCTCAATGATGTTGCCCAGTGAATTCGGGCGCATGGCTGTACGTCATGGCACCATTGCTACTGTTTCAGACCCCCATGAAATTGCCAATGTTTTAGGCATCAAGGGCGTTGAGTTTATGATTGCTAATAGTGAGAAAACGCCCTTTCAGATCTTTTTTGGCGCGCCATCATGCGTACCTGCCACACCATTTGAAACAGCCGGATCCACGATCTCTTTAAGCGATATAGATACTTTATTTGCATCGGGGAAAATAAGCTATTTATCTGAAATGATGAACTTTCCAGGTGTATTATCCCAATCAAAAGAGGTCGTTGATAAATTACATCTTGCGCAGCAGTATGACTTTCCAATTGATGGTCATGCGCCGAATCTGCTGGGAAATGATGCCTACCTCTATGCTCAGGCGGGCATTTCAACGGATCATGAATGCACTTCATTGAAAGAAGCTCGCGACAAAATCTCAGCAGGAATGAAAATCCTTATAAGGGAGGGTTCTGCGGCTAAAGATTTTTTAACCCTACACCCTCTTATCAGTGAATATCCTGATAGCGTGATGTTTTGCAGTGACGACAAGCATCCCGATGAACTGTTTCACAGTCATATTAATAAAATGGTTATTGATGCCGTGGCACTAGGGCATTCTGTTTTTGACGTTCTGGCATGCGCTTGCATCAATCCAATAAAACACTACCAATTGCCCTTTGGGTGTTTGCAAAAAGGTGACGTGATGAATGCCGTCGTTGTGGATAACCTTACCCAATTTAATATAAAAACCACTTGGTTGGAAGGGGAAAAAGTAGCAGAGTCTGGTGCTACTCTGCTTTCATCTGTTCATGAAGATGCTATAAATTATTTTAACGCTAAACCTATCTCTTTAGATGAGCTTGAAATAAGGGCTAAAAAAGGAAAAATTCGGGTAATTGATCTCTTTGAAGGCAAACTCTTTACGCAAGAGAAAATAGTTGCAACGGACTTATTCAAACAAACCCCCATTAATGACAACGATTATCAAATCAAACTAGAGGCTAATCCGAAAAATAATATTTCTCAATTGACTGTTTTAAATCGTTATCAAAATGCCAAACCTGCCAATGCATTTGTTACGGGAACGGGTTTACAGTCAGGCGCCATTGCATCAACGGTTGCCCATGATTCACATAACATTATCGCCATTGGCTGTGATGATATATCCATTCAAAAAGCAATCAATACGGTTATTGGGATTAAAGGTGGAATCTGTGTAGTCAATAATGAGGGAATTGAAAATTTACCGTTACCTGTTGCAGGCTTGATGTCACTTAAAAAAGGAGAAACAATCGCTGCGGAATATGCTCATTTAGATTCACTGGCAAAGAGTCTTGGATTTACGTTGACAGCGCCATTTATGACACTCTCCTTTTTAGCCTTATTAGTCATACCCGAATTAAAATTGAGTGACATGGGACTATTCGATGGTCGAGATTTTAGCTTTAAACCATTAAATGTCTAATACGAGGATACTCATCATTTAAACGTTATGCGAAAACACTATCATTTGAAATAACCATCTGATTTTCGTGGGAGCTTCTTGAAATCGTTTTATCAATTTCCAGAAGCGTCCCAGGACTTGATCATATCAAATGGCTCCTTAAGCCCATGAATCATCTCAATCCTTTTCTGGATATCAGTCGGCACCTGGTATCGATATTGGGCTTCAGCCTCCAACTCTTTCCACCATGAATCAAGGATCATATCTATAAACTTCCTCGATGGCTCCTTTTCCCTATCGTGTGAGCTACCCAATTCGAGTATTTTTGAAGCTATAAGCAGATCTTTTGCAGCCAGAGCTGTACACTCATTGCTTAGCTTTAGATTGAAATATACAATACCAAGTAGTAGTGACTCCCTACTTACACCGATTTGCTCCCAGCGCGGAATATCGATAATCTTTTCCTTATCTTCACATGATTCCACTGCCTCGCCCATAACAGCGAGTGCTTGCATAAAGTTCTTTCTGGCAAGCTCAGTGGCCCCTCGTTGAGTATTACTCTCATCTGCGAAAACTTGGCTTAGGAGAAGAGTTACCAGAAGTATGCAAATTCCTGATTTTCTAACGAATCGTGCAACCATGTGCAACCGCTTTCCAAAAGTTTGATTCCTTGAAATTATTTTTAATTGCGCATAAACACTATGCCTCTGCTTCTTTCACTACACTAGTTCTTGCAATCTTAGGAACACCAGTCATAGCTGCAGAAAATGTAACCCGAAGTTATAATTATAAATTAACCAAACTATTATCGTCCATACCGTCCATACAGGGACAGCCATCATTCAGGCATCATTCAGGGACAGCCATCATTTAAACAACCCAGAAAACGTTAATCTGCATTAATAAAAGTGCCCAATGACTATTTAGCCGGGTAAATCATGCCATCGGAAGAGAAATCATCAGCTATTTGACTGACTTGTGACTGCTATTGAGGAGAAATTGCCACTTTAAGGCGTAAGTGATCCTGCCAACTGAATTCCTTTGGCACTATGGTCAC
>JARRQF010000504.1:0-2752 GCA_037382065.1 Candidatus Thiodiazotropha sp.
CTTGAAACGTTTGCAAATAAATCGTCAGTACACTTTATATATTATGATAATCAAATTTTAATACCAATCTTGCGAATATTAAAATCAAAATTTAGGTACCCATATTACTATATATGGCAATGGTTTGCTTACCGAACAGTAAAAAACCACCATGAAAAAATAAAGTTTGATTATGTTCATCATATAACCTGGGTGCAGGTTCGAATGCCTAGTTTTATGTGGAAACTAAATATACCTTTCATAGTAGGGCCAGTAGGTGGTGGAGAGAAAACACCTTGGAGATTGTGGCCCATTCTTGGATTGCGTCAATGGTTGGCTGATTTAGCACGAGATATCTGGAGTGTGGTTTCCTTCATCGATCCATTTGTTAGGTCAACATACAAAAATGCAAATAAAATATTTGTGACATCAACTGATTCACTAAAGCTAGTTCCTAAGTCTGAGCGAAAAAGATCAAGAATATCGTTAGCGATTGCACTCGATAATAATTATCAGAACTTAGAAGATTTACGTAGTCAAGATATTGCCCCACAAGATGATATTATCAATAGAATAAACATCATCTATGTCGGAAGATTTCTGGGCTGGAAAGGCATGGGGCTGGGTATCTATGCTTTCTCTCTTTTGCTTAAAACTTGTCCAAATGCTATGCTAACTATGGTTGGTAGCGGCCCTGAGGAAAAAAACTGGAAATCGATAGCAAAAAAATTAGGGATTGAAAATAATATAATTTGGATTTCCTGGATAGATCATAAAGATGTCATGAAATTGTATGACCAAAGCGACCTAATGTTGTTTCCGAGTATGCATGATAGCGGAGGATTTGTAGTGTTAGAGGCATTGTCTAGAGGTGTGCCTGTAGTTTGTTTGGATCTCGGGGGGCCAGGGACGATTATTGATAGCAGTTGTGGAATTAAGATCGATACTAGAAACGCTAGTTTATCTAAAGTGAAATACAATCTTTATTTAGCAATGAGGGAGTTAGTATTAAATAGGGAATACCGAGTGAAAATGTCTAGAGGTGCTATTGAACGAGTAAAAAAATTTAATTGGGATTCGTTGGTGGAATCTTGTTATAGAGATTTTAAGGGTAATTCATAATTTCGATTCTAGCTTAAAATATTATGATTGCAGTTCGTAGTGAAAAACTAAAATTTATTTTTGTCCTAAATGAACCCTATCCTCCATTCCGTGTCGATACGACTGTACTGTTTGGTGAAGAAATGGTGCGTCGTGGCCATAGAATTAAATTAGTTATGCAGTCGAAGGACAATAAATTAACCACTTCAGTGGAGACATGGAATGGATGCGATGTTCTGGTTATTAGTAATAGAGATAGCAATTCTATCTTTTCGAAGATAGTTAAAAATATTGAGGGGTTATCTCGTGGGTTCCATTTATTCAAACTATTAAAAGAGAAAGACTGGCAATTTGTTCAGGTAAGAGATCTTTTTGTGGTGGGAGCGATAGCTCTGCTCGCAGCAAAAATTAGACGTAAACAGTTCTTTTTTTGGTTATCGTTTCCTGTTCCGGAAATGCACATTTACAGAGCTAAGAATAAGTATGCGAAATACCCTAGTTTAGAAATGCTCAAGGGAAGAATATTCAAATTTATTTTATATAAGATAATCGCTAAATATTCTGATCACATATTTGTACAAAGTGATAAGATGAAACAAGACATGCAAATCAATGGTGTAAAAGATGATAAAATGACGCCGATATATATGGGTATATCAAAAAAACATCTAGATTACTATAAAACGTTTCAGAGAGTTAAAAAATCCGATGGCATTAAGAGGATTGTATATTTAGGAACTTTAGATAAAGCAAGAAGACTAGACTTCCTGATACGAGTTCATGCGATGGTAGTGAGCAAATGCAATAATGTTGAATTGTATTTCGTAGGGGGTGGTATTGATACTTCTGATGAAGAGTTGCTGAGAAAGGAAGCTCGTCGACTTGGGGTTGAGAACTCAATAGTTTTCACAGGATATGTGAATATTGATACCGCACTACAATATGTTAAGGAATCTGATGTTGGGTTGTCACCTTATTATCCAACATTTATCTACAATTCAACTTCACCTACCAAGTTAATAGAGTATATGGCACTGAGATGTCCAGTAGTTGCAAACACTCATCCTGAACAGACGCTAATCATAAACGAGAGTGGGGCTGGGTTGTGTGTTCCATGGGAGGAAAAAGAATTCGCTGATGCCATCTTACATATCCTGAACAATCCTGATGTCGCAGAAGAAATGGGAAGAAGAGGATATGAATATGTTTCAAAGCATAGATCTTATAGTATCCTTGCGGATAAATTAGAAGCCAAATACTTTGAATTACAAAAAATAGATGCACCAACATAGGCCTTCCAGATTATACCTAAAATGCGGAAATTTGGTGAACGCAAGTTGATAATAATGCTGTTGCTTAGTAAAGAGATAATAAAAAGGCAAGAAATACGGGTGTGTTCAAGGAAAAATATTCTTAACTTATGATTCGTTAGTCCAAAGCAAAGTTAAATCACCGTCTTTTAGGCAGTTAGGTTTATCAGCATGCTTGATTTAAGGGTAAAGGAAGGGGGCATCCATAGAATATCGTTACCGTCGAGGAGGCTGGCCGAATCTTCCAGTCCACCAAAAAGTGATGTGGCAAGACTTTTCCGGACAAATAATTACGCGACATCTCGATACGCTTTGTCATAATCCAATGGCGTTTGACAGCTGATTGTTGAGTGCCGTCTCTG
>JARRQF010000505.1:0-2751 GCA_037382065.1 Candidatus Thiodiazotropha sp.
CAATGATTTCCGAAGTCATCTCAATGAATGTACGGTAACTGGACAATTCACCACCATTTTTCACCTATATACTATCCTGCTCAACAGCAGGCTTTCCCATTCCTTACCTATACGCTTAAATTGATATTCCAGGGGAGTAGCCCGCTTAGTTGTAGGTATTAGCCGCCATAGGGTAGCGCTCAGTGGTGCTTGAAGAGAGTATCTCTGGAATGATGTTCGCGTCTCCTCAAGATGTATATTTAAAATATATTCGCTAGGCGCCATTCCTCACTAGTATTGATATTGTGAAACATTACATAATTTGCCTTATCGGAATAATAGTTTTTACAGAACCCTTTTAGTAAAACGATAAAGACCAAATTCGCGACATCATCATTTGAATATTCAGGCTCTAATATTTCGAATTCGCAATGCAGCACTTTATCGATCACCTCCAGCCGAGGAATTCGTATTATATCAATTTCATCCTTTTCTATAGCGTAATACCCAGGATCCGTTAGATCACAGAACACACCTTCAAATTCAGCAAAGTTAAGTGCCACCTTTTCCTCCATTTAATTTAATTACCACACCATCAATAAGGTCGGGATCAGATAATAATTCCGGCCCATTCGATAACATCACTATTTTAAATGCATATAGAATTTCAGCAGTAGATGGTTTACGTTCAAATCTATCGATATAATCGAGCGAGATTTTGTTTAGGGCAATACTTAATTGATCAATAGGTTTATCGCCACTTACAATTTCATACCCACAAAATTCTCCATTATCCCATGCCATAATATACAAAACCTCCTAGCAATGCTTTTCAACTAACTTATTAATTTTTCCGTCCGTCATAGGAATCTGACTATTTTTTAAATCATAGCCCTGATTCACGAGCTCATCATGTATCCTCCTCTCATGGTAATCCATTTGGTCATCTGTTAAACCATCCATACCAGGAACCGGCTTAATTTCCATATCACTTTTCCATCCTTTACTATCTGGATTTTCAACTCCTTCTGCACGGTGTTGACTTTGCCTGGCTTTAATAGTTTGCTTTGTCTGACCTACGTAAATTGGAATGCCATCTTTATTATAGCCAATATATATTTTACCGTTACTGTCATCACCCTGATTGTGAACCAGAACTTTTGATCCACCTACATAAAAGGTATTAGTGTTTTCGACAGTGATATTGAATGTATCTTTTTCTTGCGTTTTGACAAAACTCAGTTTATCGATAGGGACATACTGTCCATTCTCTAATAACACCTCCATTCCTACACTCAATAACCTTGCTTCAATCCATTTCTCATATTTCCGCACCCAATATCTGTGCTTTTTTGTAGAGGTGATTTTTTCATCACATACTACTATTTCAACCCAGTCTACAGCTCTATTCTTATGCAACGCGACAACAGACGCTTCCACTACTTTTTGTTGGTCCGCATCCCATGAGCTAACAATTTCTCCTTGCTTTATATTTTCAATTCGTACAAATGAACCTGGTGTCGCTATGAGCGTTCCCGAACAAAAACAGGGTATCTCTCTATTACCAGGCCCTTGAGAAAAATCTGGCTTTGGTTCAGGTATGGATTTATATCTACTCGATTTAGTATCATAGTAATAGCCATCAGGATCATAACGCACATGAGGTGGTACTGTTTTACCTTGCGCGATTCTATCGCGAGCTGATTGGGCACCAGCCGGTAGCGAAGACTGAGCGTG
This sequence comes from Candidatus Thiodiazotropha sp., assembly GCA_037382065.1. Taxonomy (GTDB): domain Bacteria; phylum Pseudomonadota; class Gammaproteobacteria; order Chromatiales; family Chromatiaceae; genus Thiodiazotropha. The sequence continues at coordinate 1,717 of JARRQF010000505.1, forward strand.
TTGACTCCCCGAACTCCCTGGTGGCGGTGTTCCTTCAGCATCATTCTCTCTAGGGGGGCATCCATCCTCTCCTTCTTCCCCCAACCCTTGCACATCAACTTGAAGAAGAGGATTTGTGAAGTATCCATACAGATTGTAACCACCTGCAAGCCCCCAGGGGTCACTTTGGATGTAGCGCCCTAAGCCCGGATCATAGTAGCGGAAACGGTTATAGTGCAATCCGATCTCGTTATCAAAATAGTGTCCAGGAAAGCGGAAATGGAATTCGAATCCTTTGATCGATTTAATCTCCGCCTCTCCGTATGGCTCAATACGAGCTCGCCAGACATCTGTTCCTTGATCATCCTCGACCAGGCAGGGCGACCCTATCTGATCGCTGAATATACAGTAACACTCACCGGATTCAGGGGGCGCGTTGATTGAATGGTAATCGACGATCAGCAGAGGGGTGAGCGCCAAGGGGTTAGCGTATACATAGAGCCGCAATCTTCCGGCGGGCGAAACCTCGGCAATCAACTGATCCTGGTTCCAATAGTATTCCGTTGTTTTCCCTAACCAGGTTTTTCTTACACGACGGCCGATCGCATCGTATTCCGCCTCCCAAACACCTTCCTCTGTTTCGACGCGTACCAGTTGGTCCCGGCTGTCATAAGCGTATTCAATCCTGTTGTCGCCACGCTGTCGGGTGACGATATGATTGCGATCATTGTAGAAGAATTGGCTGCCGTTGGCCGCTTCCAGGCGGTTACCCTGCTTCAGGCTGACACCGTTGAGACCGGGTTGCGCGATGAGATTGTCGGCTCGATCCAACTCATAGGATTCAGCCATGCCATTGATAATGCGCCGTCTCAGGCGATGCGCGGCATCATATTCATACCGAACGGATTCTATGCCATTGATATCGACACGCTGAAGTTCGCCTTCACCAGACCAATGGTAACGCCGGCTCCAATCCCGGCCCATTGCTCGACGGGTGGACTTGAACAGGCAACGACCTAGATTATCGTATTGTGATGATTCCTCACTGCCATTGCT
>JARRQF010000506.1:0-2744 GCA_037382065.1 Candidatus Thiodiazotropha sp.
GTTGTCGCAGTCATATGACACATATCGCCACATCTTTCAAACTCAAGTTACGGAGCTCATAGCGCGATCCAAACTCCGCCGTTTGCGTTTACTGTGTTGGCACCCGACACTAACCACCTCAGTTAAACACGCGGTTTTCTTAATTAATACAATTCTCAAAAACTTGAAAAAGAGAGTTGCGATTTGATCTGCAACTGTTTTTGTCCTGAGGGTTCATTTGAACGCCCTGCTCAATGGATTGAATGGCTTTTTTATAGAGCTTGTCATTAGATTCTCTTTGTGAAAGTAACACATAGGCATTGATAAGCGTCTTCTTTAACTCGGTAACTCTCTGACTGGTGGAATCCAGTTTTAGCAATTCATCATAGTTGAGATGAGCTGCAAATACTTTTTTCAACGTTGGTCGACCGTTATTAAGCTGATCGTTGGCTGATCTCAATAGAGCATCAACTCTGCTCTCTTTTTCCATAGCCTGTTCTGCTAGTATTTGGGCTTGTTTTTCACGCTTGCGTTGTTTCTCCTGTTGCACAAGTTTCTGTTTATCCTGCAACCTATCTTTTTCCTCATTGATTGTGATTCTAAGCTTAAGTAACGGGGCATAATCTTCCTTGACGGATAGACCCCGCTCGACAAGCTCCAGCGCATTGTCGATACGCTCTTTTTTAAACAGATTTTCTGCTAAAGCATGGTAGGCGCTGGCAATATCGGTAAATCCACTACGCACCCGCTCGTCATCAAAGGATAGCTTTTCAGCCAGTGCCTGGTAGGATTCATAGGCGTTGTCACCGCTGGGTTGAAGCAGTTTTTCTTCCTTCAATTGGTGTTTTGCCGTATTGATAAGTGAGCGTATCTCTATCGCCTCTTTAATCTGATGCTCAAGTTTTAACAACGCGGTATCGACAGGTTTTTGTTCTAGTAAAACATTTACGATCTGTAATGCGATTTCAGGGTTTGCCTCCATTTGGATCAAAGCTTGTTGGTACAGGATTTCAACAGAGGGTGAAGCCTCGGCTATCTCTATTTTCTCAGAAGAGTTGGCGGTGGGTTGTTCAACCGGGTTTGTTTCTACATTGGATGTGTCAGCAGAGGGCGCCACTTCTGATGTATCCACCGGCTCACGCTGTTGTTGTGCTTCGTCATTGTCTGGCAACATAACCTGTGTTCCAGCCAAAACGCTCACAGCTAAACCAGCAGTGAGAATCATCCACTTCGAAAATGAGCGGGAAGCAGTTTCTCTGCCATTTTCTTTGCGGTGATGAGCGGATGTGGTGTTAGAAACGGTGGGCGCTATTTCTAGTAAATCGACACCACATTGCTCAAGCGCCTCAGTGAATTGATCAAGGCTTTGGATTCTCTGACAAGGATCGGGTGCAAGTAGTTCTTTAAAAAAATATTCCAAGTCCTGATCATCACCTACGAACGGCCAATCTTCGAGCGGCTCGGCGCTTGTCTTATCAATGGTGAGAGGGCCAAAGATAAGATGGTATAACAGTACGCCAAGTGCATAAAAATCGGTTGCCGGTGTCAGACCTTCACTTACTTCAGGGGCCAGGTATCGCTTTTGCGCTTGATCCAGCGACTTGAAGGCTACAGGGCGTAACGTTGGAATTACTCTCTGTAGGATCACCGGCCTTAACACTAGCTGATTGGGAGCCTTAAAGTAGAGAGAGTTGTATTCAATGCCGCCATGGACTAGTCCAGCTGAATGTAGCTGGTCGAGGGTTTGCGCCAGTTGTAAAGCAAATACCAAAATCTGGTGTTTGGTCAAAGTTGGTGGGGTAGCGGATAATTGCTGAGGACTGGGAAAGTATTTAGAAACCACGTAACAGGCTTGGTTTGATATATCAGCTTGAAGAATCGGTGACATGATTCCAAAACTGGAGCCCACCAGTTTGCTGGTGACGTCCCTGAACTGGCTTGAAAATGCCTTATTTGCGACAAGAGAGGAATCAAATACCTGTATGTTGACGGTTTTATGATTGCCCAGGTTCAGTGCATTGTAACGTCTGCAATACTCGCCATCGGCAAACTCTCTGCCTAATTTAAAACCAGGAATATCCATCTTCGAGTCACCAACTTAACATAGATTTGTGGAAAATCTCACGTTCCAATTAAAGCGTCATTCTATTTCCTTAAGCAAGAATGAAAAAGTGTGCGGGGCACATCGGGATTTTCAAAAATTCACGTGGCGTTCCGAAACTTATGCAATAGGTATAGAGAGCGCGACATTTGATTTAGCATATTATTACATTAAGCCAGGTATCTACGGTGAAACCATGAAAACTCATGTGGTGTAACGAATAAATGGCGCATCTCGCAGGGAATGGCGCTCCCTTTGCATGAGACGCAACACCGCAAATGACGGTTTTTTGTTATGCTCGAATGAGGCACAAATATATACCATTTATACGTTACACCACACTAGGATCAAGGTTTCAGCACCACCTTTACGGATGAATCTACAGCCTCTTCAGCAATGTAACTAATCTGGCTCGGATTCGATGAAACAGATTTTTTAACCTCACTGCTATCAGCGAGCTGCTTGGGGGGTTGCTTTCTACCCGAAAAAATCAGTTTGGCCCAGTACGATTTCAATTGACTGCCACTCTTCCCGCTCACTTTTTTGTAGAAATCAATCCATTCGCTCGAGCCATCCTTCTGATCAATCGCGATTGCCTTATCTCCGTTGGGAAAGGAGGATGTTTTACCGAGAAAGATATTGGACACCTGGCTTTTAGTCAGGC
>JARRQF010000507.1:0-2737 GCA_037382065.1 Candidatus Thiodiazotropha sp.
CACTCTTTTTGAAGTCGCGATAAAGTCCGTGATTGCGTAGGATGCGGTGAGCGGTGCGAACCGCATCAATAGTGGGGTGGCTCACGAACATCCATGATGCGGTTCGTACCTCACCACATTCTACATTTCATCCTTTAATGGTGGGACAGAACCCCACCCCTACGACTTTTGCGGCACCCTCTGGAGGGAGAATGTCGGCGTTGCAACTCCTTGGAATAGCGGGCTATTGTGCGTCGTTGCGCGTCGTGCATGGATGCACCCGTGTCGCGGGCACATGGATGTGCAGGAGCGACCCTTGTCCTGTACCACCACAAACGCACCCTTCACGCTGCCCATCTGATCTTTTTAGGTTAAAGCTTTGCTAGGGGGGTTGAGGTATAAAACGCATTATGGTTTTTTGTCAGTTAATGGGATTGCTTAAACTAAGTGAACACGCTAGCAGGTTACGCAGAAACATCACAGAAGCCGAATAAATATTGAGGCGCACTCATTGCCTGTATTATTACAATTTTCGCCGACTTTGTTTGCGTTGAGGTTGATGATGGAGGGCAGCAGTCTGATTGAGGAAAAAAGAAGCGTCCGATTCGAAGCAATAGGGTATTGAGTGGCGCATTTGCAGTGTCATGAAATCCTTCATGAAACCAGAGTGTATTGGAATAGATTTACTCTGTGCTTATTGAAGTCCCCTCACCCTGTCCCTCTCCCGGAGGGAGAGGGGACGATCTAAATTGAGTGGCTAGATATGACTTAGCAGTAACCCACGAATTCGATCGAAGAGGCGATTTATCTTAACTCATTGGGCGAATTCATTAACCCTATAAGAATTTGTTAGTCACTCCGATTAACTCTGGATTTCAGGTTTCATGGTGAATTCCGAAACTTGAGTTATTAGATGCAATATGCAAAGTTACTTTGTAACTAACCGATTACCGTTAACTTCTTACCAACATTGAGAGTGGCTGGTTTATCCATGCAGGTAAGAGCCCCTAGAAAACGATTTTCGCTTACCTAGTAGCATACTTAGTAGACCTGATCCGAATAACCAAAATGCTGGGGGTAGTGGTACTGGCTGTAGGTTATTAGCAATAGCATCGGATGATGCTCTAATGTCAGCCTCAGAATAATATGAAGAAGCATAACTTGCTCTATCACGTCTGTAACTTATATAAGCATAGGCGTCACTAGATAGCTCAGCATCATCAAGCATATTAAGGTTTCCTGAATCATCAAGGAAATCGATTGTCTCGTCATATAGATAAAATGTAAATTCTTCGTATAAAGAATAAGCGGTACCACTCAGCGAGTGTTGGCCAACTGAATTGTTAAGGGACTCTTGGTCCATTATAGCCATTTCGCCATCGATACTATAATCCCCACCCGTCGCTCCTACGCCAATATGAGCACAAGGAGATGAAAACTCACAATTAGGCATGTAACTTATACCTAGCTGTATCGTGTCGCCTTCACGCCATCCTTCTTGCCGCATCATCCCTTCATGCGTATAAGTAGTGTTATCGTCGAAATTGATATCCCGAGCTTCCTCGTGACTGTAAACAATACCCACATCAATTTCAAAGTATGCAGAAAATGCCGGTTTTCCAGCAAGAAACATGAAACATGCGGCAAACATTAAATGGTGTTTTTTCATAAAAATACTCCTGTTCAATTTTCCCTTAAACTTGGCATGATAACTGCGATATCCCAGTATATCAAGGAAAAATCGGGAGATGGATAGGGTGAGGGGGCTTAATGAGCACAGGGTAACATTAGTCTAATACAGTCCAGGTTTTGTGTAGGATTTCATGGCTATACAAGTGTTGGCAATCCCATGCAGAGTGGGGATACTTACACGTTTTAGCGCTTAAGGGTGAGGCAGGGACGTACGATGCTAGATTCTCTTGTCATTGGGTTGTTGGTGTGATTATTTTGGCTGCCTGTAAGGCGTGCAGAGCGAAAAAGGCTTTCTTTAAACGCGAAGAAAAGCGCCAGGAGCAAATGAAATTGGAAGGAGTCTGACAATAGCCCCCTCTGGGGGGGCTTTCATCATACTACCCGCTCAGCGGGTAGTTTTTAATTGACCGCTTTGAGTAACAGAGGGTCTTCAATGAGAAAAAGTTATAACCTCTAATCTCTGTTATTCGATTGCTGGTTCATAACAGAATTTTAGTGGCTGATTCTTTTCCTTGCCACACCCAGGAGTCCAATCAATCCTGTACCAAATAACCATAGGCCTGCAGGAAGGGGTACCGCATGCAAATGTAGGTCAATCGAAGAACTACCGGCATATCCCCCCCAACTGTTTAGATTCAATCTATTGAATGCTATTTCAGGTGGCAGTTCAAAGCCACCATTCTGCCAAGATGAAAAGTCATAGGGGTTTCCTGTACCATCCATGAAATCCACTCCGCTGTGTGCAAAGCTGCCGCTAAAGGTATCATCGTTATATAAAATGGTTTCGTCATTATAAAAATCTATTGAATCACCAACCAAATCCCACCACATAATAAGCCTTCCATGGTCACCTGATGTTGTGCCAGCTCCGTCGAGAGTTATTGTGTAGTTTCCAATCATGATATCGTCAAATGGCAGGTCACGCGGATGAGCACCTTGATTGACGTAATGCTCAGGCGGATACCATACTGATGGTCCAAAGTCATTATCTATCTGCATGGTCATTGAAATTGCTTGGCCATTCATTGTGCCTGTACCAGCATAATCGACGAAGGCAGCGTAACTA
>JARRQF010000508.1:0-2728 GCA_037382065.1 Candidatus Thiodiazotropha sp.
CAGGGAGCTCAGCACATCGGGCATGATCATGACCCGGGCGATGCCGCCTTTTTCCCTGACCCACAGCAACCCGGCCTTTGTATCGACATCCTGGATATTCAAGCTGATCACGGCATGGGTGCGCAGACCCAAGGTTCCAAGCATCATGATGACAGTCAGGTTCCTTAGCCCCATCACAGCGTCAGCCACCGAGGCGCAGTACTCCAGGATGCGCTGATACTCGGCGGCGGTCAAAAACTGCGGCACCGTTTTTTCAATCTTCGGATAAGCCAGATCGATGGCAATGTTTTTCGTCACCAACCCTTCAAGCGTCAGGTAGTGGAAAAATTGCCGCAAGGCCCAGATCCTTGCTTTTTTAATATGGATGGAAGGCTGTCCGTAATCGGCAACGAATTGTTGAAGGTGTCTGTACAGGATGGAACCGACATTCTGGACACCGGCTTGATTGAGGAAACAGTTAAACTGGTTGAGCCTTAAGGATAAGGATTCTAAGGATTTTTTCTTAAATCCGGAAACTTTACAATAGGCGATAAACCGGCTAATCTGGTTTTCGAGCATAAGGAAACCTCCATTCCAGGTTGGGGCCTGGAGATAGGTTTATGGGTTCTATGTTTCCTTATGCTTTTTCCTAAATTATCAGCAACATGAAATCCCCAACTGCGCTAACCGCGGGGTTTGTGGGTTATGGTGGAATATTATGACAAGCATTATTTTAATAGTATTTCTCATTTCAGGAATTATCGGTATTAAGAAACGGAGCATTGGTGTAACATGTGGTTTCATCTTGACTATTTTTCTGTATTTCGTCCTAAATGATTACAATTTGATTACATTTGTGGTTACCGTTGTTTTAGGATTCGTTGCGAGTTTTGCAGGTAGTTTTGCAATTCCATGGTTTTTTTCAGGCTTCAAAGGCGGCAAACACAACACAGGCCCCAGTTTTATTGGAGGAGGCTCAGGTAGAGGGTCGGGGGGGCATACAGGTGGTATTATATTTTCGGATGAAGAACGCAAGAACCTAAAAAGATAAGAAGCACACCATAACCATGCGGCTTGTGTGGGACGCTCGCTACGCTCGCGCCCCACATCCGCACCGTTGGGCATCAGAATGATGATCATACTTGATATCGACGACACAGTTCTTGACCACTCTGGGGCCGAAGAGGATGCGGCAACGCGTTTTGGTCGAGAATTTGCTGATCGCATTACCGGCTACGAAGAGGCTTCATTTGCCTCTATGTGGAGAGCAGCTTCAGAGAGGCACATTGTCGCCTTTCTTGCAAGAGAGATAAGCTTCCAGGAACAGCGTCGTAGACGAATGCGTGAGATTTCCGGGAATAAATCGATGTCTGCGGAAGAGGCCGATTTTCTGTTTGACGCATATCTTCGTCATTACGAGGATTCGTGGAGAGCTTTTCCAGATGTGGTGCCCTTTCTCGAGAAATTTGGTAGTCAAAGCATTGGCATCGTGTCCGATGGTGCTCAAGCTCAGCAGGAAGCAAAGCTGAAGGCAATAGGGATCTGGCCGCATGTGGCCTTTATGGTTACCGCCGAATCCTCTGGCATGTCAAAGCCAGATCCTCGGATGTTCCATCAAGCTTGTGCGTTAGCCAGGGTGTCACCCTGCGATGCCTGCTACATTGGTGACAACCTGGAGAAGGATGCCATCGGAGCCTCGTCGGCTGGATTGAGGGGCATATGGCTAAATCGCAAAGGAAGAAGCGTGCCGAGGGGCATTGAGGCTATAGATAGTCTCTCTGACTTTCGGTTAAACCAGACGCTGCACTGGAATTGCGCCGACAGCGGCGTCGCGTGAGCTTGATGTTGGGCCGCTGGATTACATAATAACAACTCGGGAAAATGGATTGTGAATGATACACTATCAGATATTCAAGAATGGAATCGTATTGCTGATAATTATGCCCAGATGATAGGTACACCTGATGATCATATTTACCTGCAATTCCAGGAAGTCTTGTGGGATTCGTTGGGGGATATTCACGGTTTGGATGTTTTAGATTTGGGTTGCGGGCATGGTTGGCTGAGTAAAGAGATGTTTGAAGCGGGCGCGAGCGTGTGGGGCATAGATGGATCGGTGGCATTGCTCCAAAAAGCCCGCCAACTTTGCCCACGAGGTGAGTTTATTGAGTTTGATTTGTCGGCGGGTCTGCCTGATACGACACCGATGTTTGATCGTATCATAGCGTATATGGTTTTGATGGATATTCCTGACATAAGCAACCTGCTTCAATCGGTGCGACGGGTGCTACGAGCAAACAGTAAGTTTGTGTTTACCATACCGCATCCGTGTTTTTTCAATTACAAGTCGCATCAGGATGAAAAGACTGGACAAATGTTTTGTGCGGTGACTGGCTATCTTCAGCCGGAAATGTGGTGGATTGAGAGTTATGGGGGGCATCGTCACTATCATCGAAGTTTGATGTATTACTTTGAGAAGTTGCGCGCCCATCGCCTATCAGTCACACGGTTGTATGAACCGTCCCGTGCTTACACGACTGAGCATATTGAATTTCATCGGCAGATACCCAAGTTTATGCTGATTGAGGCTATACCGATATAAAAGGGTGTTACCCAATCTAACCTTAAGCTTTAATGAAATGTTTGGCGGTATTGGTCGTGCAATCGGGGTTAGTTTCAGTCCGTAAAAACGGCCCAACCCTGGCTTTCAGTGGGACCGCTGATAGCCCGCCGCGTCCCCTGAAGCCAA
>JARRQF010000509.1:0-2718 GCA_037382065.1 Candidatus Thiodiazotropha sp.
TGGTTGTCCACCAGTCCCTGCTCCAGTCCCATGAGTGAAGCAAACAGGGAGCTGAGACCCAGCAGCACCATGATGCTGGCCGCCGCCACGTCGACGCTGACGATTTCGAAGGCGAACAGGTAGATGGTCAGCATCAGGATACCGCTGACCCAGGCGATCTCGATGGTGGGAACCAACTTGGCCAGGACCAGGGCGGCAACCAGAAAAAAACCGCCGGCAACGATTTTCTTGGTGGGTAGGGTTCTGCTTGGGGCGAGGGTCTGGGTTGGGTCAGCGTGGATTAGGTCAGGCGATACATTCACTGGTCAATTTCTCCGTAACTGTGATCAGAGGATTATTTAGGTACGCGGACGCACTCAGGGGCCGTTGCAGAACGCAGGTTGTATTCCTATATGGAAAAAAAGAATACGGCTCGTAGTGCTGTTTGCTGATCTTTATGCCGTCAAAATCAGCGAAAGACTGGGCATATTGACGGTTTTTTTAAGGTTATTCAAATAACTAAAAAGGTAGTAATATTCCCTTATGGAATATAATTCACTCCCGGACATCAACGGCCTGGCAACTCTGAAAGCGGTCGTGGAGCTGGGTGGAGTCACCGAGGCTGCGCGGGTGCTGCATGTTGGGCAACCGGCGGTCACCAAGCGTCTGCGTGGGCTTGATCTCTGTTATGGGACTCCATTGATGCGGCGGATCGGGCATCGGCTTGAGCTGACCGAGGCGGGAAAAATGGTCTACACCTACGCCTGTCTGGTATTGGATCATCAGTCGGCATTGCAGGATGATCTTCAGCAACTCACCTCCGGTCAGAACAAGTTGCGTCTGGGTGTCACCCTGGCTATCGGAGAGCATTTCCTGCCGGACCTGCTGCTCCGATTCGCGGAGCGCTATCCGCAGCACACCATCGAAAGCCGGGTGGGATATTCCCGGCGGATACAGCAACGCCTGGCCACCGGTTTCTACGATCTGGCGCTGCTTGAGCAGGCTCCGGACCACCCGCGGATCCTGGTACAGAAGTGGCTGGATGACGAATTGATGCTGGTGTGTGGTGCGGGTCATCCGTTGTGGGGGTGCGAGATGATAGCGGTGACAGAACTTGTGGGTCTGAAATATGTGCTGCGGGAACCCGAGGCGGCGACACGCATCACCCTGGACCAGGCGCTCAAGGATATCGAACTCGGTCCCCTGCCTATTGTCATGGAGGTTGGTTCCACCGATACCATCGTGGAGATACTGCAGAGTGGCCGGTATGTTAGTTTTCTGCCACGTTTCGTCGTTGACGATGCCCCGCTGGTTGGTGGCCTCCACCACATCAAGATCCAGGGATTGAGGATCAACCGGACCCTGTGGATCGCTCTGAACCGGGACAACCTGAATAATACGGTTGCGGATGCCTTTATTCAGTTGTTATGGAACAAATAAAATATGGTTAATGCTTATATTCAAGGTCCTATACAGGTGTTCACTGAATGGGCATGAGAAATTCACTGCGAAAGATGGCGACGCTGGCCCTGTTCGGTGGCTTGCTGGTGTACGCTGTGTTACTTGCATCGCTGTACTGGAATCAGGCGAACCTGGTCTACTTTCCGACTCGGGAGGTCAGTGTGACACCTGGGCAGATCGGCCTCGATTATCAGGATGTCGAGCTGCTCAGTGAAGAGGGTGTCTTGATCCGAGGTTGGTTTCTGCCTCACCCCAATCCCAGCGCCACCCTGCTATTCTTGCATGGCAATGCGGGGAATATCGGGCATCGGCTCGACACTCTGGAGCTGTTCCATAGGCTGGGTCTTGCGGTCCTGATTATTGACTACCGGGGCTATGGGGAGAGCGGGGGAGAACCCTCTGAGGTGGGGATCTACCGGGATGCGGAGGCGGCTTGGCGTTATCTGACGATAGATCGGGGTATCGAGTCTTCTCGGCTTATTCTGTTTGGTCGTTCTTTCGGGGGGGCGATCGCGGCTTACCTGGCATCCCGACACCCTCATAAGGCGCTGGTACTGGAATCCACGTTTACCTCCCTGCCCGAGGTGGCGGGTGATCATTTTTCTTGGGCTCCGGTCAAGTGGCTGTCACGGGAGCGCTATGATACCCGTAGTCGCATGGCGGATATTGCCGGGCCGGTGATGGTCCTCCACAGCCCGGATGACGAAGTTGTGCCATTCAGGCATGGTGAGATCCTGTACGCGTTGGTTCAGGGTGAAAAACGAATGGTGACATTGAGTGGGGATCACAACAATGGTGTGAAACAGAACCGGGCTCGTTATTACGAGGCCTGGAAGTCTTTTCTGTTATCTCTGCGATGAACGTGCAGATGTATGTCGCCTTCGTATAACCGATCTCTTTCGACACGAAGGATCAGAGTACAAATCATTTAATCACATCCGGTAGCTGTAAGACATTGAAATCCATGAACAAGTGAAGAGATAAAGTGAAAACGATAGGCTTGTTAGGCGGAATGAGTTGGGAAAGTACCCTTGGGTATTACAAGGCGATTAACGAAGGGATTAAAAATACTCTTGGTGGATTGCATTCGGCAAAAATCGCGATGTACAGCGTCGATTTTGAACCCATCGAAAAATTGCAATTCGCTGGAGACTGGGAAGGTGCCGCAAAAATTCTAACAGAAGCCGCTCAATGTGTTCAGGCAGCCGGTGCCGATGTCTTGCTTATTTGCACTAATACAATGCATAAGGTTGCGCCAGAGATAGCGGCTGCCATTCA
>JARRQF010000510.1:0-2716 GCA_037382065.1 Candidatus Thiodiazotropha sp.
GGAGAGGGCCGGGGTGAGAGGGATCAAATAACAGGGCAATTACACTACGTTGATCTTATGGGACTCGTCGAGATACCCACTCAATCTCAGAAAGCGGCAGGCATTCTTTGCAACAGAAACGATGCTTCAACTGTTCAACACCCGCACATACCCCTCTTCCATCAACACTCGTCTCACTGCTGGTCGCTGAAGCATGCGTTGGTAATGTGCACGACAATTTGGCGGTAGTGGAATGTCGATGCGATCAGCCCAGAATTCGACATAGAAGAGTGCGGAGTCAGCAATGCTGAAATGACCAGCAACGTAATCGCGGTCACCTAAGGATTCATCAAGCTTGGCAAACCCCTTATCAAGGATGCGTCGTCCCAGTGCCAGCTCATCTTTAGCATCATTAGCGTCCATGGCAAATTTATCGGTTGTGAAGATGCGGGCAAAACCTTCGCCATGCATAGTATTAACAGCATAATCCATCACTTTCATAACCCTTGCTCTCTCCTCTTCATCATCCGGTAGCAAGCGTGCACTCGGATAGCTCTCGGCCAACTTGCAGGCAATTGATTGCCAGCTGATCAGCGCCTTACCCTCCTCGGTTACAAGGGCGGGCACACTGCCGTGGGGGTTGATGGCAAGATATTCTGGCTTGAACTGATCGCCAGATATCAGATTGATCACATAGGCTTCGAAGATCAGCTCTAGCTCCTCCAGCAGAATATGGATGCCGGTGCTACAGGAGCCAGGAGTCATGTAGAATTTCATATAGGCCATGGTCTATTCCATTAACTCCATCAACTTGGCTTTATTAGCCTCAATGAAGTCTTAGTTATTCTTGTTTTTAACTGAAACTATTGGTGATTATTTCTTTTTAACTGGAAATGTGCCGTTCACCAACAATCAGGAAATATAACATACGGACTCCAGGAAAGAATCCTGATTTTATGGATGAAGGTGCTGAATAGTTACGGAAATTCTAAGGTTTCCTATATCCTTGTCATGTATGGGTGTTTCATCTATCCTTTACTTACACTGATTATTATGTTATGGACTATCAATACCTGTCTTCATGGAGAGATTGCATGTATTTCCCACTCTCGTTGCTACTATTACTCATTTCCACACAGCTTCTGGGGGTAGAGGTTTATCAATGCAGCGATGATAAAGGTAAGACAGTATTTAGCCAATTTCCTTGCGGAAATAATGCGGCGCTCATTCAGGTAGAGCCTCCGCCTGCCACCACTTCCACTCAAGAATCGATTGAGCTTCGAAATGAATATACAAAGGCATTGGAAGATCGATCGAAACGACTTAAGCTACGAAGCAAGGAGATTCGATTAAAAAATCTGGAGGGTAATAGAAACGCTCTCGATGAAAAGCGAAACAAAAAGATCGCCACGCTTCAAAAGAGTCTGAGAGATACTTTTCATTCTCGACAGAAGGCGGAAATAAAATCAAAAATTAGAGAAGTCAGGCGTCAATATTGGTCAGATAGGAGGCGCCTTAATGATAAAATAAACGATGCCAGAATGGACCTTATGAGCTGCTGTAATTAATCTATCCATCAAAGCCATATGAGGCGCCTAAATCTGCCGTACTGCCTGGAAAGATGGAAGACTTCAACAGCGTAGGCATGCGATGGACCTGGCATCCATCTCGCCGCTTCAGGAGAAACACTTTGTGTGGAGATGTAGTGTTTGCTAGATATAGGAGACCGAGTGAAGATAGTATGGGGTTTTCGAAGCGATCCAGCCACTTTGAAAGATAGTGTCTTCATGACATGACTCCAATAGGAACAAGGTCACAGTAATACTGCACCATTAAATCAAACAACATATTTCACTCATAGCTAAAATTGGTCAGGAAATACCAGGTATTAGTTTACCCATTGGTGAAGACCACTTCCGCTTGGACACCAGCAACGCAATCCATATGCCAACAATCTATTTCCATGATTTATCAAGTAGTTATTTTATATGGTATTGTTAATCCAATCTTAGCTGTAAAGATCGCCGACAGCCCATTCTATCGCTCAAGACCCAAATCGGTATAACCTCTTCGTGTAAAGTCAATATTTGCATACCAAGAAATGAGGTCTTTATCACATTCCCTAATTACAGTGACCGTTTCAAATTGCTATTTACCTAACTCATTACATAGCTTAAATATCGTTTAAGAGTCGTTATATCCTTGGATGCTGCCGACCCACTGTGTAAAATATTTCGACAATAAACACGCTTCTGAGAAAAATATTTAGAGATATTTAAGGACACCCAAGGTATCCCAATATGTATTAAGAAATGAGATTTTTATCACGCTTCCTAATTGTAGTGACGCTCTTAAATTGCCATTTACCTATTTACTAAACTCATTATATAACTTAAATATTAATCCAAGAGTCGCTATATCGTTGGATACTACTGGTTCATTCCGTAAAATATTTCGACAATAAATACTCTTTTGAGAAAAATATAGGGAGATTTAAAGTGCCCATAACTACTCAGTAATTTCAGCGTAGAACGGTTTAAGGTACTGCAGTGACTACTCCCCGCCCGGCGCAACAAGTTGCTTTGGGCGAGGCTTCTTGCTTCAACGTCCGTAACAACCAAGTGAATGATTGGATGACACAGACTCCGCAAGCGAAAACGACAGTCCAGCCGCTTTAAGTTCAATGATACCTTGCTTTAAATGGTTAATGGCCGCATTGACATCACGTTGATGGTGA
>JARRQF010000511.1:0-2713 GCA_037382065.1 Candidatus Thiodiazotropha sp.
CACAAGAAGCTCTCCAAGCAACTCCCCCGTCTCCTCATCCAGAACACGGGTACCTACTGGCACACGTACACTAAGATCCTGGCCTTTGCGACCAGTGCACTCCCGCCCCATACCATTCTGGCCACGCTCTGCTTTATGGGTTCTTTGAGTGCGAAAATCAACCAGTGTGTTGAGGCCACTGTCAGCGATTAGGTAGACACTACCGCCATTACCACCATCACCACCATCAGGGCCGCCCTTCGGTATGTATTTCTCACGCCGAAAACTGGCACAGCCATTACCACCATCCCCAGCAATAACTTTTATCTTGACTTCATCAACAAATTTCATAGGCCAGAACGCAAAAAGCCCCGTCGACAGACGAGGCTTTCGAGCGCATCTCCGTGTTTACTAGTCAGATCATAACCATTATGACCCACGATGCCTGCCATTAAATTTTAAACAGTTAGAGGCCACAAGAATGGCTCAGCTCAGTATTGCAGTTCTTGACAAAGGGGGGCCATTGACTCCGAACCACGCTTTGATCTGAGCCATTCTTGTAGCCCTGAGTGTGTCGTAATACTTATGGCTAGTTACTTACTCAGCGACGACGCTCACATACTTACGGTTACGTGGGCCCTTAACCTCAAACAGCACTTTACCATCAGCCTTGGCGAAGAGGGTGTGATCTTTGCCAATTCCAACATTAACGCCATTGTGAAACTGGGTACCACGCTGACGCACAATGATATTTCCCGCTCTCACTACCTGATCGCCAAAGATTTTGACGCCAAGCCGTTTGGATTCGGAATCGCGGCCGTTACGTGTACTACCACCTGCTTTCTTATGAGCCATCTCTCTCTCCTCAGCCGCTAATGCCAGTAACATGAAGTTCAGTAAACCACTGACGATGTCCCTGACGTTTCATATGGTGCTTACGACGGCGAAACTTAATGATTTTCACCTTTTTATTACGACCATGGGATTTCACGGTAGCCGTTACCTTGCCACCATCAACATAGGGCGTACCAACCTTCACATCATCACCATTGGTGATCATCAGAACCTTATCCAGCTCGACAGAGGCCCCCTCATCAGCAGTCAGCATTTCCACTTTAATAGTGTCGCCTTCTGAAACGCGATACTGCTTGCCGCCGGTTTGAATTACCGCATACATGGCATTAATCCCCGAAAATATACCGTTATTCCCCCGCCAAACATCTTAGGCGAGGTAAAGAGCCGAAATTCTACCCGTCCAAAACAGCTAGGTCAACCTTACCAATAAATCAAAGTGACGCAATTACACACAAAACACACCACACGCAACCTAACCAACTCTACTGACCCGTTTTTCTGCTTCGATAAAGATACGTTTCACTTGCGCAAAACGCTGTTTTATCGCCACATCCATCTCCCCGATTAACTTCTCGAGCTCACCGGCGCTCAAATTATCCTTAAAATCCACGCTCAAATTGACCAATACGAAATCAGGCCCCATGTGCATAGTCAATATCTCATTCACATGACTCACCGAATCATATTCAGAAACCAACTCGCGGATACCCTGGACAACCGGCCGGCTAGCACTTTCGCCTATCAATAGTCCCTTGGTTTCATAGGCAAGCCAAACAGCAGTACCGACCAGAATCAGACCAATAATCACCGAGGCAAAACCATCATACAGCAGGTTACCTGTGGCTTGGCTCAAGGTGATTCCGGTAAAGGCCACAATAAGCCCCAACATGGCTGCAGTATCCTCAAACAGGACCACAAATATCGAGGGATCTTTGGCCCGCTGGATAGCCTCAACATAACCCCATTTCCCTTTTGCTCGGGAAAACTCCCGGAAAGCAAACAACCAGGCAGCCCCTTCAAATAACATGGCCAATCCCAGCACCAGATAGTTAACCAGCGGATTACTGATTGGCTCTGGATGTTGAATATGCTTAACGCCCTCATAGATCGATATACCCCCACCCAGCGCAAAAATCAGAATGGCTACAATAAAGCTCCAGAAATAGATCTCCTTACCATGCCCAAAAGGAAAATCCTCATCTGCGGGCTTTTTTGCGCGGGCGATGCCATACAGCAATAAACCTTGATTTCCAGTATCAACCAGGGAATGAATACCTTCAGACAACATCGCTGAACTACCTGTAAAAAAAGCCGCAATAAATTTTGTAATTGAGATCAGCGTATTTCCTGCCAGCGCAGCAAAAATCACTTTTTTTGAATCCGACGCCATGAAAAAACTCCTGGTATCCGTTTGTACTCATATCCCCATTCACCAGATCAGGGACACTCTCATCATCCTAAAAAGATCAGTTGGACAGCGTGAAGAGTGCGCTTGTGGTGGTGCAGGGCAAGACGCAACGCCGCCATGCGCCGCCACAAGCGTGCCATTCACGTTGTAGCGTGATTCACCCAGTAGGTGACCATAACCATCGAAGCAATTTTCTTCAAAATCAGATACCTGTTATTAGAATGGAGCGGTCAACTGATTTTTTTAGGATCATCAACCCAAAAAGACCAGTTGGACAGCTTAAGGGCCTAGTGTGGTGCTTCATACAAATTGACGATGATAGCGTGACGCTAAGCGGTTAGCCGCTAGGCGTGTGCCGCCGGGAATGGCTTCTCCCTTTCCAAGGCGCGCAACAACGCGGATGACCGCTTAGCGTCTCGCCCGAAGGGAAGCCTGCTCAGGCCAGGATACTGCGTTGCAATGCTTGAAAAG
>JARRQF010000512.1:0-2708 GCA_037382065.1 Candidatus Thiodiazotropha sp.
CTCTTTCGAATTGATGCGAAAAGACTTCCGACAACTGATGAGGGGTTAAATGTGCTTACAATTAAACCAGAAAACCCTCCTTCTAATTGGCGACCATATTTAGATCGATTACCAAAAGATCCATGGGGTAATGAGTACATTTATAAACAAGAGATACATCAAGAAGTAGATTTTGTGATTTATTCAAAAGGACCAGATGGATTGGATAATCATGGTGCGCACGATGATGTTGTAAATTGGAAAAAGGATTATAGCTGTGAACTAAATTATAGTTGCCCAACAATTTGTGAACGGACTCGTGATTTCATAACCATAGCCACAGTAATTTCCTACATTATTTTATTAGGGTATTTATTTTACACGGCAATATCATTTTTAATTAAAAAAGTTCGGGTATAACCACGTCATTAATTTCGACTCGCTACCGCTCGTGAATTATGGCAGAAGTTATGCCTCCAAATTAAACCTGTGCTGTGAAGATAAATACAATAGGGTTTATCATAGGGGAATGAAAACATCACTTGATCACCTGTCTGAGCAAAAACGACAAGAATTACAAAGAGTTATCGAGATCGTTTGAGATGAGATCGATCTCGAAATGCTTATTTTATTCGGCAGCTATGCTCGTGGAGACTGGGTAGAGGATTTGGACCCAGAAACCCTCCAGTATCGCTATCAGAGTGATTTTGACCTTCTGATAGTCACAGAAACACCCCGGCAGGCTGATCGAGTCGAACAAAACAATCAAATACAAAGAATATTCAGAGATCGCTTTTGAAAAAAATGACTACAATGAATCAGTATTCTTTCTTCATCAAGCAGCGGAACGTCTATATGGAGCAACTTGATTGGCTTACGGAGCGAGTGCGTGAGTTACAGACTTTAACTGAAAAGCTATGCAAGGAGAAAATAGCAAGCTATGAGCAGAAATCAAGCAATTTGGCATAACAAAAAGTTGCATCTTGTCTTGCGGTTATATCATCAATGAACAGTAAAACATGGAGATGATTTGAGATAATCGCGTAGCCTGCCAGATCAATTGAGAAAACTTCCGCTAATTCAAACAGTTTTTCGCGTATCCATCTGCGGCGATGCTCAAAGCTTTTACCAGTGAAGAGATCTTCCCCACATAGAAAAGCTCGCCTGACACAGCGAGAAACACAGTGATAGTAAGAGGTGGCATCAAGCGAGATTTGCGCTTTCCTTGGCTTTGGCATGACATCGCTCCTTGATATCTGAGGATTTTAATTTTCCAGAGTTCCGCATTGCCAGCTTAAGCGTTAAAATGCAATATACGGTTGGGTGTCTTGGTTATCCTCTCCGTTGGTGTAATCAAAGCAAAGTTTCGAGGAAAGTGGCTCAGCTATCTTAACCAGGCTTATGATTGGGGCTTGATAAAATTACCAGACAATTGGTCAGAACTTGAATGGCGTCGTGTGTTAAGACAAGTAGCGAAAAAGAACCGGAATATTCGGATACAAGGCGCCTATAAGCATGGTGATGGCGTCGCGGTCTATCTTTCACGATACGTTAGAGGTGGACTGGTTAAGGACAAAAAGATAATAAGCGCTGATAAAAAGCGGATGATCTTTCAATACAAAGACCACCATGACGGTAAAAATAAGACCATGCCATTACCAACTGAACACTTTATGACTCGAGTGCTGTGGTATGTCGCTGTGAAAGGGCAACAGCAAGTGAGGCACTATGGATTGTATGCCAGTGGTGCGCGAGAGAAGCGAGGTAAAGTTAGGGAAATGCTAGGAGTAGAAATGGAAATAGCATTCAATAAACCTGAGAGAGAGCCACATAGATGCCCGGAGTGTCGCCAGGTTTTATTTCATGCCATGAGTACCCGACGTGACATATTCTATATAGAGAGTGGGCGTGTACTTCCTGCGCAACAAACCGTTGCAACGGACCGCGATAGAGCTGAGTTGTCGATGGGTTGGAATTCCATTGATGAGTCTTCGCCATTTTTTTGGCCTGAGCGATGGCCGTTGAACTAAACCGTTAGCCGTAAATAGGACTGAGCCATGAAAGAAAAGTTTCCCGCAAGATTACATGTTGTTTTCGCAAGAGAAAAGCCGTATGCCGTTGTATTCAGGCGCGGACCTTCTAAGCGAGTCTGTACTTTTCATTGGGATAGAAAAAAAGACACCTTTAGAGTGGGACAGTGTTTGAAAGGGAGGATATATGAAAGACGAACCGACCTCTCTCCAGACGGAAAATATCTAATCTATTTCGCAATGAATGGCAAGTGGGATTCGGAAACAGGTGGTTCATGGACTGCAATATCGAAAGCGCCATGGCTTAAAGCAATTGAGCTATACGGCAAAGGAGATTGCTGGGAAGGCGGCGGTCTATTTATTTCAAATCATCGTTTTTGGCTAAATGACAGATATTTCTCGCCAAGTAGAAATTTGAAACGGTCTAGCGAGGTTGAACGCGATGACTCTTATGTGCCTGACGGTAAGTTTGGCGCTGAAGACACCGGAGTTTACTATCGAAGGCTGATTAGGGATGGGTGGAATCTTGTTGATCATGAGCAAAAAGGAAAATGGAACTCCGAAACGATATTCATTAAAACAATGCCTAAAGGTTGGGAGTTGAAGAAAATTGCTCATGAACAAGTTGGTTCACCCAAAGGCAAAGGCTGCTATTGGGACGAGCATGAATTATATAACCACGAGTCGGAAACTAAGTTG
>JARRQF010000513.1:0-2670 GCA_037382065.1 Candidatus Thiodiazotropha sp.
GCCTTGAGGCAGGCTTTGCTGCAATTCGGGGCGACTTTACGTGTGGCATCCACCGACATGTCCCGCGATTGTCCATAACTGAGTTGGCCATTGGCATCTGCGCCGTTCTTGATTTCGGGCTCTAACGCATCATGAATCTTCTCGTGTGACCCGCCCAGACTATGAGAAGTCCCTTCCGCGCAGATACATGGGGCTTTATCTGGATTGTAATCAGGACAGTCGCTAACATTTGGTGCGTTTTCACTTCCATTACTTTTAAATTGACCTTTAGGTATCACATGGTGCTTTGTCTGCCCTCCACAGCACCCTTTATTACCTCTTACTGGTCCTGCACCCTCCTCCTTAAATGGGACTAACAGACAGCGCTTTGCATTTAAACATGGATTTGTTTTAGCGAGTATTTCTTGTGCATCGGCTATGTCACTGGTTTGCAGACCATCCTTTTTTAACTCCTCGATTTCCCCTGGGATTTTCTTTAGTTTATTGATGTCTTCCTTCATTTCATCAATTGTGCTGTAGATATCATGAAGGTCCATTGCTGTGGAAGCCAGATCGTATGCCGTCCAGGCCCAGCCGATAGGACCTAGCCATGCTTTAACAGCGCTTTTAGCCACAAGTTTGGCTGCTTTCTTCTCCCCCCATTCGACCGCTTTTTCTATCGCTACATCTGCGGATTTCTGCATGATTTCAGCAGTCTGTTTGCTGATATCAGCCATGTCTTTAAGCTTTTGCTCGATGTCTTTTCCCGTTGCCGATTCCATTGAAGGCGCGGGTGCCTGCAGTCCTTTACAGTATTTCCTCTTCCAAGCACCTCCTGACTTATCTGGGACAGTTTTGGTTTTTTTCCCGCTTTTTTCTTCTTTCGTGGGCTTACACTTTCTTTTAACTGCATTAAATTCGTCTTTGCAAGGTCCCTTGGACATTTTGGTATCAAGATACTTCCAATCACTCGTATTACCCGGCCAGGAGGCATGATTGTGGGTCATGCTGTCGGTATGACGGCAGACGTTTAAACCTTCCACTTTGACGTTCATCGACCAACTGGTGAAGTAGGCTTTGCCCTTCTTAACACCGGTTTTTTTACCCATCGGTCCAGCCGCCGGTTCATTACCTGTACTGGTACTGATAAACGACACATCCTTTTTGGCAACCTGCAAACCACTGATGAACACAGTAGTAGAACCATTGGCCAAGTCCTTGGCAAAGGCAGTATTGGGATAGGGTACCAAAACCCAGCCGCCATTGGGTGGCGGAGGCGTAAAGCAGGGGTCAGGAAAAGCGGCATTGGACATACCATCTGCTGCTTTACAGGCGATTTCCAGATCGTTTGCAAAGACATTATTCGCCACGGTTTGACTCCTTGTTCCGGTTTTGCATGATAAAGGCGCCCCGTTGTGCATTGTCATTACTGGTATGACAGAGTACGAAATCACCCGGAGCATAGTTACCAACAAACGCGTAATAGACCATCACCACCATTGCGCCGCCAATGGCCGCCCCGACTTCACCAATACTATCAGCGGGATGCCATAATCGATGCTCGGGTACTTTCTGTTTCAAGCTGCGATATTGGGCTAGTGAGGCTTCTCTGAAAAAGTAGTCCTCACCTGAGACACTGGCTACTCGGAAAGCGGTTTCATGGAGGGGGATATCAGCATCTTGTGTCGCGTTGTTGATTGCTTGAGTCAATCCTTGTGCCCTGAGAACCTGTTCTTCATCACCGATTACAGCACGCTCTTGCCCCTCTCCTACACCTGCGATTATCGCTTTTGTGTTACGTCTGTCCGGCCTGCACAGCAACACAGCCGTCGCGGCTTCGCCGGGTATGAAGCCATTGGAACAGTTGTCGCTCAGCAAACGGCAGCCTTCACCATAGAGGTCCCCACCGTAGTGGGCAAGGATGGCAGGATCCAGCAGGCTGTCCAGGCCAGCGATCAAAACATAGTCCTGGTTCTGTTGATAAATCATCGCTTGCGCTTCAACCAAGGCAGAGACAAAACCGCAGCGTTGACGCCAAAATGCAGAAATCGTCGGACTTAGCGTTTCTAAGTGAAGATCCTCAAATAGCTGATCCACGATACTTTGTATTGCCGCCTCATTGTTGAAATAGCTGGGGGGCGTTTTTTCCGGCAGGCATAACAGAACCGGTAGTTCTCTATAGCCGTTGGGTAAGGGTTCAATGGCTTCCTTGAGCGCTTCCTCAAGCATATGGGTGAGCCTTGGAATACCACTCAGGTCGCTCTCGATCGCCGCGCCGATCTGGGGCTGATCGCTATAAGGCTGGTTGAAATCGAGACGGTGGAAGCCGTCGTAACCACAACGCATGGCCGCCGCATTGAGGGGGGAACCATTGGCAAGGCATGAGACCATGCCGAGTCCGGCTATACCCATTGGCCGGTTCATCGCTCGACCTCAACCACCGAATTCATCAGATTCTCCGGTTTGTTCTGAACGCTCCTGTTCAAGGCGCATTTGTTCATATTGCCGCCCAAAGGCATTGAGGTCTGTCATCGCCACATAGGGCTTATCCACCATTCGCGCATGCTCCCAACCAGGACTGGGTTTGCCGACAATCAGCATATCCATCTCATGAATAGACTGCCGCAACGTGATATGCGCCCGCCAGACCACTGTAAAACGCTGCTCATCCGGCTCGATGGTCAAGGTGTC
>JARRQF010000514.1:0-2667 GCA_037382065.1 Candidatus Thiodiazotropha sp.
ATCGAGTCGGTTGATCAGGTCCATGCCTGCTTCGACGCCCAGAACGAACAGACTGGTGGAGAGGGCGTCGGTGCGTGTGGCGTTGGGGCCGATGATCGTCACACTCTGCATCTCGCTGGGGGAGCGACCGGTTTTGGGGCTGATGATGTGGTGATAACGCACCCCGTCGGATTCGAAGTAGCGCTCGTAGTCGCCGGAGGTCGAAACGGCGGTGGCCGATAGGTTTAGGGTGGTGGCGATGGCGTTTTTGCGTCTCGGGGCCTGATACCGATCTGCCAGGGACGTCCCTGATGATCCCCCAGCAGACGACTGTCGCCCCCGGCGGTCACCAGGGCGTGACGTATTCCTCGTTTCTGCAGCAGGGCGATGGCGTGATCCACGGCATAACCTTTGGCAATCCCCCCCAGGTCGATTTTCACTCCAGGGCGTTGGAAAAACACACTGCGCTGTTCTCTGTCCAGGATGACATGGTGATAGTCGATCAGGGGCAGGGATGCCTGGGTGGTCTCCGGACTGGGCTTGCAGAAACGTAGCGATCATTATGATGCTGTTCGGATCTTTCTTTCGAAGAAAGGTAACTAGCGAAAGTTCGCGTTTAACACGAAGCGATACAAAACGCGCGAACTGGTTGGCGGGGCGGGGCGGATAATGCGAAACGACAAGCGAGCGCATATTTCATCCGAGTTACTGCCTACTCTGGAGTGCGTCCAGATCGCGCTCAGGCAAAGCCTATACCTGAGCAGCTATATTGAAAACCGTTTAAAATGTTTGGTGGGTGCGGTCCATACTCTCAGAAGCTGTCGAAATTGATCGAGAGTATTTTGTGAAAAAGATAGCAAATATGAGTGTATGCGTAATTGTGGAATCACGCGTACATCATTAGTTCAGCTGAGTTGGGCTCTGTTGCGTATGCTATTGAATATGTTTAGCAATAATAAATAATCGGTATTCAATAATTGCTTGGAAATCTAAATAATGTAAAAGAATGAAATGAGATTATTCGGCATTGTAGGTTTTGCGTTCGTTGGCGAGGTTTTGTAGCATCGTCCATTCGTGATGTTGCTGTTTAACATTGCATTACAGGGAGAGAAAACTCATGCAAGTTGCGCAAAGCCGCGGAAGCTACCTACACCCCCTTGAAACCAAAACTAGCGAACAAAACCAAAAGTCAAATCCCCAACCTTCATCCGGTCATTCAGACGGACCTCATAATCGAAGTCAAACCAAAGTGCCCGACTCGAATTCTGTGAGTTCGGCAATAAAAAAAGATCGACAAGAGAGTATTGATTCATGGGTCGTTGATAATGCCAATGCTACGACTAACGTGCTTTTTATTAAGGCAGATGATGACGGAGGTGAGCGGGTATCAAAAGCATTGAATGGTGACTCGTCGCTTGGAAAGTTGAGTCCGGCAGAACAGCGTTATCTCATGGAATCCGCCAAAGAAGAGTGGATGCGTACCGGAAATGTAGAGAACATACGAGAGGCTGGAGAAAACCTCAATAGTGAGGAATCTCGAAAAATTGTTGCAGAGGTCTATGCCGAACCCTCTGCCTCCAGAGCAAAACTCATACAAAATGGCGGACAAATACTTGAAGCTCCGGGCTGGTCACCATCTGCCAGTGCCCGAGAAGAGATGCTGTCTGTGGCGATAAAACTCGATCCGGCAGCGGTAGTCACGGAGTACGGCGAGGCCGCTGGCGAACTTCCTGAAGGCATAAAAGGGATTGTCGATAACTACCCCGAGGTTAAGAAAAAACTGCTACTGGCTGTTGCAGAGGGGAAAGTTGACCCAAGCAATCCGGGTGTGACTAAGATGGTGACGGCATTTGTACTTCATACAAGTGACGTTGAACTGAAGGATGACCCCGAATTACGGAAGAGCATTTCTGGTGCACTTGCGCAGATTATGGTGGATCGTAACGCTAAGACCGATCGGCAGGTAGCCACTCAAGTCAATACGCTCAAGGAGCGTTATGAGGATGTGCTGGAAACCGCAGGCGGACGTGAACTGATAGGCAGTGACAAGGCGCCTCCCGAAATGAGAGGCTGGGTCATTGCCAATATCGCCAATCGACCGAATTGGGATGGACAGGCGCTTTCTAAAGGCTGGGAGAGTCGCGTTGTGATCTCTGCTTATTCAGGTCCCATTATCGCTCAATACGAAGCACGTGGTAGCGGCCCGCAAGAGTTGAGCGGCGAAGCGCTAAGGAACACCATAGGTCAGGCGGAGGGAATACCGCCGGATCGACTACCGGGCCGCGATGAGTCGCAAAGTGATCAGCAAAACCGTCTTAGTCAAGGAATGAATTATTCATACTATGGCGATAATAAACAGATAGACACAATAGCCAAAAATATAACGGAAGTCGGCGGTGTGAACGCCGAAGTAACGGTTATGCCGGTGACAGTGAACAGCAGTGAGTTTGGTGCAGCGACATACAATGTCTACAAGGTCAAGGGAAAAGACGGAAAGGATTACTATATCGAAGATGTAGATCCATCACGACGCTACACGGGTTTTGACGATTGGCACGCGAACAGTCAACTACCACCAGGACAAATGACCTACCAGAGTAGCATGAAAACAGATGCGAACGTCGATCAAGTCTGCTCGGCGACAGTGACAGAAGCCACCCCAAATGTTACCGATACTTTTGCAGAGTG
>JARRQF010000515.1:0-2644 GCA_037382065.1 Candidatus Thiodiazotropha sp.
CAAGAAGGAATAGTTCTGTATGAATCGGATAGACGTGAATTATCTGAAGCAGGTAATCTAACTAAAGAAGAATACAAGGCTATTGCGGAGAAGCATTACCAACATTGGTGCAAAAAAGCGAATGGGTTCTTTGATGGGTATGAATTCTATTTCAATAAGAATGATTATTCTTTAGCAGCATTTAGTCTACACCAAGCTACAGAACGATATTATGCTTGTCTACTTTTGGTTTTAACCAATTACAAACCCAATACGCATAATCTGAAGCAGCTCAACTCATTAGCAACTAAGCTGAACAATCGCATTACTGAGGTGTTCCCACAGGACACGAAAATACATCGCCGCCGCTTTCAGTTGCTAAAACAAGCCTATGTTGATGCCCGCTATTCAGAGCATTACAAAATCAATGAAGAAGAACTGGACTGGCTGGCAGAGCGTGTACAATACTTGCGGCAATTAGTAGAGAAATTGTGCGAAGAAAAGATTGATAGCTTTCGTTAAATAATATGGTATAACCATCGGCACATGCTGTACCGACCTGCCACTGCATTATTATTGCAACGAAATAATTACTAATTACGAAAAAACCTATATCGTTTTTCCATATCAGATTTTTCTCTTGATATTAAAGATATTCCGTCCAACCAGACCTTCTTTAACGATGTCATTTCTTTTAACCAATGAACGCCTTATCAAATTATTATGCGGCACTTTACATACCAAGTAGCAGTGTGCGCTTAGTCACGAAGTGTCGATGCTGCGTTTGATTGCAGATTTCCATCTCGCTCATTCGCAAACACTTCATAAACATCACTAAACTCTATTTCTAGCGCAGTACGGACCAAAGCCGGATAGCAAAACCAGTATTGCCGCCTAATCGCGTCTAGGTATTCCTCGTCTCCGAGATCTTCACGATAAAGCTCTTAGCGACATGCGTCTAATGGCTCTTTGTCGATGTCTAGTAACTGGCGATGATGTTTTATAAGGAACAGCCTTACTTGTAATTTAGTATCAATAGAAAAGCGTTTTAATTCACCAACCACTTTTTCTAAATCATCTAGCAAGGCATGTGATTTGTACCCCCCCTTCCCCACAGAGAAAAGCTCGTCTTACACATCGTGAAATACAGTGATAGTAAGGGTGGCATCAAGCGAGATTTGCGCTTTCCTTGGCTTTGGCATGATATCGCTCCGCTCCTTGATATCTGAGGATTTTAATTTCCCAGAGTTCGACATTGCCAGTTTAATCGTTAAGATGCAATATATGATTGGGTGTATGGGTTATCACTTGGGTTATCATCTTGTGGGTGACTCGCGCCGAGCGTGTATTGTATTCGTCAGTTCCGGATGCATGTTTGATGGTTAGTGATACAATGTCGATTCGTATCGTGGTGTAAGATTCATGCGCTGAAAAAAATTTTCTTTGGATATCCCTTTACGCTGGTGACTTTCAAGGTCTTGCTGTAGTCAGATACCCATCAACTGCTCCTACTTATAAGGGGGGCGGGTTAATTGTTCAGATTACCAGTCGCAGGGGAATGACCCTGCACCAACCACTCATCGGGACTCTGCGGGATGCTGACCATGAAGATCGAATCGTTGAGCTACTCTCTGTTTCTTTTCCTGACCCTGCTTGCCCTGCGGCTCGACGCCGCCGGGCCGATCCAGTCTCATGAGATACCCGAACCGCTGCGGCCCTGGCAGGCCTGGGTCAGTTGGTCCCACCCGGATCTCAACTGCCCGTTTCTCAGTACCGGCTCGAGCCGGCAGTGCGTCTGGTCCAATCAGTTGAAGCTTGACCTCAATCCGGCTTCGGGGCACTTCATCTATCAGGCCAGTGTGTTTGCCGACAGTTTGGTGCCTTTACCTGGAAATCGGGATCACTGGCCCGAAAACCTGCAGTTGGATGGTTCACCGGCGGTGCTGCTCGACCATCAGGGAGAGCCTGCTGTGCGCCTCGCCCCAGGGGATCATACCCTGAGTGGGGATTTCCGCTGGGGCCGCTTGCCCGATACCCTGGCGGTTCCGCCGCAGACCGGTATCGTGCAACTGCGTCTTAATGGCAAAGCCGTGACCCATCCAGTGCTCAGGAAGGGTAATCTGTGGCTCAAGACCCAGACCGACGAGAACACCCGTCGACAACCCGAGGACAGCGTCAAAATGCGACTGTTCCGCCTCCTCGATGACGGCCATCCGTTCACGGTTGAGACCCTGATGGATGTGCGGATCTCCGGCGCGCAGCGGGAGCTGGTTTTGGGTAAACCGCTGCTCGAGGGGTTCATTCCAACCAAGATCGAGTCTGCGCTCCCTGCCAGACTCGAGCCCAATGGGGATCTGCGTATCCAGGCCCGGCCTGGAAGCTGGCAGGTGAGGCTCTTCTCAAGGCATGTGGCGCCGGTGGCGCAGCTGCGGCGGGTGGTTCAGGGGGCGCCCTGGCCCGGCGAAGAGATCTGGGCGTTTCGCGCAGAACACCAGCTCAGAGTGGTCGAGGTGAGCGGTCCTGCCCAGATCGATTCACGTCAGGTCGACCTGCCGGATACCTGGTCGAGTCTGCCGGCCTATTTGATGCAGCCGGAGGATCTGTTCAGCATCAAAGAGGTGCGCCGGGCCAACGCCCAGGCCGAGGCCGATCAGTTGAATCTTGA
>JARRQF010000516.1:0-2631 GCA_037382065.1 Candidatus Thiodiazotropha sp.
TAACAAATTGTTATGTTGGTTAATATCAATTTAAAACTTATGAAGGCGCTTTTTCCGAGGCTGGATTTGAGCTGAATGTCCTCCGGAAAACCCTTAAAAATCATAGGTCATGAAAGTGGCTCATTTTGTCATTTGCCATTGTTAATGTAAAAATTAATTGTATTATCAATGTGTTGAAAACGAAAAAAGTACTACCTTGAAAGGGCTGGATATAAGAAGGTAAAAGTCTATATTTTTATTTTCACACGTTATTTCAAGATCTTATGCGAAAAATGCTTTAATCTCTAAATTAATTCTCACTATGTGCGAAATGTGAGTTCTAATCAATAATTTCCGGATAGAAAATTGCGTTCAACTTTTTGAAATTATTTTAAAAAAATGTTTTTTTGTGCTTGACAAATAGTCGTCAATGTGCGGCGCGTTTTGTATAACTAATAATTACAGGAGGTTATACATGACGCGTACGCTCAGCCCTTGGAACAGACGACCCAGTTCCGTTTCTTTTTTTGAATTCCTGCAACCCACGCTCGATGCCATGAAAGATATGCCCGAACTTAAAGCCAGAGGAAATCGCAAGCTCAAGATGACTTTCGAAGATCAGCTTCGGGCATTAATCTTCTTCCATCTTGAAGAGCACACCTCCGCACAGCATCTGCTGCAAACGCTTAAAGAAGATGACTTTGCCAGAGAATACGTAGCTCCTGAAGACGGCATTGGAAAAAGCAGCTTCTCAGAAGCCAACAACTCCCGGGGGCTCGAACAATTCATGCACGTCTTTCAAGCTCTCCAGGTTCAGGCTTCGCATCTGTTACCCAAAGCACATGAAGCGCTTGGAGATCTGGTGGGTATTGATGGCTCGCTGATCGATGCCACCTTGTCGATGATCTGGGCCGACTATCGAAAAGGATCGAAGAAGGCCAAGGTGCATGTCGGCTTAGATCTGAATCGGTCCATTCCCACCAAGGTTCACCTGACGGATGGCAACGGCGCAGAAAGGCCTTTTGTATCCCAGATCCTCTCTGAAGGGCAAACCGGCGTTATGGACCGAGGATATCAATGTCATGCGCTGTTTGACCAGTGGCAAGAAGAGGATAAATATTTTATCTGCCGGATCAAAGCCAGCACTCATAAAAAGATCCTCTCACAAAACCCAGTTGCTGCCGACAGTATCGTCTTTTCAGATTCAATGGTACTTTTAGGCACACCCAGCATAAACCAGAGCCAGACGCCATTGCGATTAGTAGGCTATGAAATCGACAAGGTGAAATATTGGATCGCCACCAACCGCTTTGATTTAACCGCCGAACAGATTGCCAAGGCGTATAAGCTGCGCTGGGACATCGAGAACTTTTTTGCCTGGTGGAAAAGGCATCTGAAAGTTTACCATCTGATTGCCCGCAGCCCTTATGGCCTGATGGTTCAGATTCTGGCAGGCCTGATCACTTATCTGCTGCTGGCTATATACTGCCACAAGCATTTTCAGGAGAAGGTATCCATCCGCCGAGTACGACAACTGCGCACTCAGATTGAAAACGAATTGCGCTGTTGGCCCGCAGGTGCCGAGCAACAAAAATATGAGAAAGAGCTAAAATTACAGAAGGTTAATGCAAAAATTTAACCGGAACTTACTGAATTTATTTATGAAAGGAACAAACTATGAACAATCATCATATAGAGGAAAATTTCTCTTCCTCTCAGGGCAATATCGCACATGGAAGTGAAGGGAATGGCCCCGATGTGGTATTGGTGCATGGAACACCATTCCATTCTGTTATTTGGCGTGCGCTGATTTTAAAGTTGAGAGAAGATTTCCGAGTTCATTGGTTAGATTTACCAGGTTATGGAGGCTCTGATAAATTTGATGGTCAAGATGTAAGATTAAGGAGTTTAGCAAAGGTATTGTCAGAGTGGTTAGATTATAAAAAATTAAATAATTGTCACTTAGTAGGACATGATTTTGGAGCGGCTGCTGTCCTTGGGGCTGTGACTGTTAACGGTTTTCAAGCATCAGGCTTAAGTATTATTGATGGCGTAGTATTAAATCCATGGGGCACTGAATATTCGCTTTTAGTCAAACAAAACCAATCGGTTTTTAACGCTATTCCTTGTTATATCCACGAAGCAACCTTGCGTGCACATATTGCGAAAGCCTCACACCACATTTTGCCAGAGTCTCTAATACAGAGTTTAGTCGCACCATGGCTTCAAGAGGGAGGGCAGCAAGCGTATTATCGGCAAGTTGGACAATACGACCATGATTACACTGCCAAGTTAGAAGATTTGTATCCAAAACTACAGACTCCAACCCGTATATTCTGGGGGAGAGAAGATTGTTGGGTTAAATTAAGCGTTGGAGAAAAGCTCACGTCATTAATTCCGTCTGCAATTTTGCGCGTTTTGCCAGACGCTGGTCATTTATCCATGTTAGATAGTCCAGGATTATTAGCTCAAGAACTAAAGCAATGGATTGATGCTTAAACATTGCCTTTTATCACTAACGAAACGATTGAGCGGGACCGGGAAAATCCGCGGATTTTTGAAATTCATATGACGTCGATTGGTTGTGCCTGTTAAGTTGCTTCGCGGTTTTCGTTTCCCGGCCCCTCATCGTGGATGTTGGGCGGATAAAGA
>JARRQF010000517.1:0-2629 GCA_037382065.1 Candidatus Thiodiazotropha sp.
AATGCTTGAAAAGGGCGAGCCATTCCCTGCGCATTGCGCCTTGTCTCCTGGCCTGAGCAGGCTTCTATCATCGTCAATTTGTATGAAGCACCACACTAGCATCGTGCGTCCCTTCTCCCTTCCGGGAGAAGGACAGGATGAGGGGATAAAAAACCAATCAGACATACAGAATATCTTCCCAACCGCGTAGGTTGCGGGTGAGCGCAGCGAACCCCAACATGTCCAGCTATCAACTACCCACCCCAAGCTGAATAGAAAGACAATACCGCCATTACCGCCACAGAAGATCGCGCACACATATTGGCACATGATCGAAAACCATAGTGCAATTGCCCTGGTCTGACAGGGATAATGATAGTCAAGCTATCTTCTACTGAAATATCGATATGTCTTGACACTCTCCCCCAGCTAACCCCCAGCTAAAGCAGGAGCGACCCTTGGCCTGCATCACCACAAGCGCACTCTTCACGTTGTCCAACTGATCTTTTTAGGTTCAATCCGGATTTGACTCGAACATTTCTTCCCGGCGCTTTGGCATGGCCTTTACTGGACTCGGACATATTGCCAATCTGCAACGCTTCTACACACACCACTGCCTGGTTTTTGCTGATTGTGTGTGAGGCTTTGAGTTATTTCATCCCTGCATGATACTTTGGTCCATGGAACAAAACAACGATATGAGACACGGCAGGAACTATCTATTCTTAATGCACGTTTATTTGGTCTTTGTCATAAAATACGGCAGACACTGAACGAACAGGACGCTGATGTGCCCGCGCTATCCATCCCTGCCCTGAACGGCAGGGTTTTTCGCGCAAACTGGATAAATAATAAATATAGCCAATAATCGTGATTCTGTTCTCAGAGCAGCTCATGGCATGAGCAGATAAGTTAATTTAATTGTACGATGTTGTAATTGTGTCATCATGCCATTGCATAAAGTGGTTATACAGGGTCCATCGGAGTCGATGATCCTGGCTTGACGAGCGATCAAATCGAATGGGATATGTTTTTGCATAAAAAATAGTATGAGAAATGTAATGAGAATGGCGCTTTTAGTTTTTGTGGTATTGGTAAGTCAGAATATATTGGCCCTGCCATTTCCTCTCCCTGAATCGAATTTCATTGCTGCTAAGATGCCCATGAATTTGATTTATCCCCTTCAAGACAATGTGACACAAATCCATGCTCGTCATCGGTGGGCTCATCCAGGGATGCCGTACAATATTCCGATTGGTGTGCAAGGGGGGGCGTGGCCATTCAAGTATGAATTGGTATCTGCTCCGGCTGGAGCAACCATTGGTCAATATTATGGTGATGAGAGCTATGGTGTGGTGTCGTGGGTTCCGTCCATAAGCAGTGGAACCGAATCATTTGTGGTTAGAGTTACAGATCAAGAACTCAATACTATCGAAGCTACCTGGAATGTGACAATCGACGCGAATCAGTTTGTTTTTATTCAAGATGGGTGGACAGGAACGAAGGATGGTACTATTAACGCACCATTGGAAAGTTTTGCAGATTGGTATAAAGGCGATAGGGCTGACGATACATATCATAATAAGATCATTGTGTTTCGAGGGGGGCATTATACGGCGTACGGCGCGGCGGCCACTAACGGAAATGTCAGGCTGGATGCTGCATCCAAAACCCCTTCACTTATAGGATACCCCGGTGAGACGCCCGTTATAGACTGCTCTGGTGCCAAGATCTTTGCGGATAATGGCGTACTTAATGATATCTTTGTATCCGGTTTGAGGTTTGAGAATGCGCGAACAGATGTTGCAAACTCGCACTTCTTTTGGGTAACCGGTACTCCTCAGCGGGCTACATGGTACAATAACTATTTTTATAATTTAGGAAATGGAACGGAAGGTACTGACAATCCATCCGCTATTTTTATTTCTGGAACTTCAGGGGATAAGCACTTTATTCTGGTAAAAGGGAATACATTCGATAAATTTACTAATAATGGTTCGAATGGTTCCTATATGGACATGTACCGGGCTTATGATGTTCTAATTGAAGAAAACACGATGAAAAATAGTGAGAATGATTATGGTATCTGGGCGAAGGTTACGAAGGCATTTGTAACCATTCGAGCAAATACGCTTATAGAAAATATTACAAGTGGTGGCATCTCTGTGCACTACGGTGATGCGGCGCCTGGTCAACCTCACGATCATGAAATTTGTTGGAATAGAGTGGCTTTTAATAGTGGCAATAGAGGCTCAGTGCCACTGTGGATAATGGGTGATGCTCCTTCGGATATCAATAAAAATCACTATAATTCCTTTATCTACAGGAATACATTCTATGGCGGACGTCCTATTGTGAGGTTTGTGGGAATTGAAAATTACAAAGTTGATGGAAACGTTGTTGTGGGTGATTCACTTGAGGTATGGAATAATAATTTGAACATCATGGATACTGTTGTATCAAATGTCGTTGGTGATAAATCCTCTGGAATAACAGATATGTCTGGTTCCCTTGTTGGCGCTTCAAGATCAGAGTATTTGGGGATTGCAGGACATGAACTGTCCTATGAAGCCGCTGTAAAACCTAACCCTCCGGTTTTAAGTGTTCAGTAGCACAGGCCGAATATTTTTGCCGATTAGATTGGACATTC
>JARRQF010000518.1:0-2625 GCA_037382065.1 Candidatus Thiodiazotropha sp.
GAGCACTGTACTGATAATACGATCGGTGGATCGCACTATTGTTTGCTAGAGATCTGCCGAATGCTGGACAAGAGTCGATTCGATGCCACGATTGTGTTCTACCAAAAGAACGATCTGCATGATGCATTCGAGGCTACTGGTTTCAAGGTTCGTATTGAACAACCATTCGAACCTGTTACTTTACCAAAGTTTCTACCGAATATAATTCGTAAAGTACTGCGTCCGACAATTAATTATCTGAAAATCTTTGTCTGGCGTACATTGAAGTGGCGGAAGCTGTTAAAACAGGAGGGTGCAAATATTCTGCATCTCAACAATACCTTTACGATTAATTATGATGCGATTATCGCGGCGAAAGTATGTGGTATCAAAGTCGTGTCCCATGTTCGGGGCATCGATAAGCACCTTCGGGTCATTGCTAAAATCATGTCAAGGTTCATTGACCGTATTATTGTGATTTCCAACGCGGTCAAAGATAACCTGCGCAATCAGGGTATTGATGATGATCGTAAGCGATTAATCTATGATGGCATTAATGAACGGAGGATCGTCAGCAATCTTAGAAGTCGGTATCTGGAAAAGGCCTACAGTCTTGATGATCAGCGTGTGATTTTTGGATTGGTTGGTAATATCAAACCCTGGAAGGGACAGCGGGTACTGCTCGAAGCAGTACAGCTACTAAAACGGAAATATGCCAATTTCTACTGCTTTTTCGTGGGTGCCGTTGCGGATCAACAGTATGAGGCAGAGCTCGAGGCATTCGTTGAGCGCAATGGTTTGGCTGAGCATGTCATCTTTACTGGCTATCAGAAAAACATTCCGGATATTGTCAATTCTTTTGATATTTTTGTCCACGCATCCATTGAGCCAGAGCCGTTCGGGATCGTGATCCTGGAAGCGATGGCATTACGAAAACCGGTCATAGCTTCTGATATCGGAGCGCCTCGGGAGATTATTGTAGACAAAGAGTCAGGACGCTTGTTCGATGCCAGGAATCCACAGAATCTGGCAGATTGCTTGTTCGAATTGATCAAAAATCCTCTAGAGCGAAATGAAATGGGTGAGGCGGGTTATCAAAGATTCAATAAATATTTCACGATAGAAAAGAATGTCTCCAATATTGCCCGTGTCTATGGTGAAATGCTCAACAACGAAAATATAAAGAAAGTGGAAGTTGCGGGCTGATTCAGTCTGATATTTCTTCTTTGTGACCACAAAGCTCATGAGGCACCTCGCGAACGGGGCGGGTGATTAAAACTTTTCCATGCTCCAGATCCAGTTGTTTGATGACTTTGCCTTTGTAGTTCTCCTCAAAGACGTAGAGCGCGTGGTCGCAGACCTCTGGCTTCACGCTTCGCCAATTCAACTGGGTATGCCAGCCCTTACTGAAAGAGTAACAGCCTCCCAGAGAGGGTGATGCCTTGGTCTGTTGCGATGGATAGCACGCCACTAAATCTGTATCGGAGAATACCACGATTGACTCTGGCTTAAACTTAAAACCTGCCTGGCGCCAATGAGAATCGATTAAAGTAAATACCGAACCTTCCGAATCGCAAGTATACAGTTTGTCTCTGTAGGTAAAGATATCTTCCAGTATGTGATCGAACGACCAGTAGACAGGATCTTTGAGGATGGCGTTGATCTTGGCAACCCTTGGATAATTTATCTCGTTTTTGTCGATATGGAACCCGATCAGATACAGCGCTCTATTAAAGTAGACTGCATCATAGGCATTCTGCATATCCAGCTGCAGGGTTTTCCCGGTGGAATCGTAAACCGTGCCGCCATAGTTCCAGGATAAGCTTTCGTCTCCCCCTGCATAACTGTCAAACGGAAACAGGACGGAGACGATCAACAGGACTGATTGCTTCAAGTTCCGTTGCCCTGTCTATTGCAGAGGCTTGCTTGCTGGCGGTGGCGTCTGGTAGCGGACGCTATCTTGCCAGATCAGACCAGGTGTTTCTGCGTATGGAGACCTACTTCTGAAATAATTAACCCGGCATGCTTCGGCTGAACATGGCATATTTAGGTGTCGGGTTAATAACATTGAATGGTTCATGCTTCTATCTACTATAAACACCAAATGACCAATGAGTTGAACCCGGATTCCTTGGCCCAAGCCAACCCTGTCGTCTTAATTCATTCCGAGTTTTCGTTGTAGGCATTGTGTAAGGTTGCAATATCCAGCTTCTTCATCTTGAGTATCGCAATATACCTGGAAGGTAAAGAAGCTAATCTCTTTTTGTATCTACCGACTAAGCGGTGACAGTCCTCGTATTATCCACTCGGTTGTGCTGGCCGGATCGTTCCTGACGATCAGAACTCCATCCTCACGCCCAGACCGAGGTTGTTGCTGCTCCAGCGGCTGTTGGCGAACAGGGTGCCGAAATCGACAAACCCCACCAGGCCGTTCTGGAACTGGGCCGAGGCGCCCACACGCAGCCGCATGTAGTCCCGATCCGGATCATCGCTGGTGATTCGAATGGCCTGGGGCGACGGATCGTCTACGAAATAGGCGTTCACGGTCTGGGAGTCATCCTTGAACTCATGCATCCAATCGAGACGTGCATAGGGAATCAGAACGGCCCAGTCCGCGCTGTGGGTATAACTCACCCGCCCCCCCAG
>JARRQF010000519.1:0-2615 GCA_037382065.1 Candidatus Thiodiazotropha sp.
ATAGACGTGAATGGATTCAAAAGAGACTGATTGAGCTTGCTGGCATCTTCGCTATTGACCTCGTCGGCTATGCCGTCATGTCAAATCACGTCCACACACTATTATATATCGATAAGAAAGCAGCTGAGAGTTGGAAACCACAAGAAGTGGTAAAACGTTGGCATCAGTTATTTAACGGTTCATTGCTCTCTCATCGATTTATTCATGGAGAGTCGTTATCACCTGCTGAATATCATGCTGTAAATGAGCTCATTGTACTTTGGCGTGCTCAACTGATGGATATCAGTTGGTTTATGCGCTGCCTCAATACACCCTGGATCAACCTGCAAGGCCAGTGGCTCGATCAGGCGGGGTGCGAAGAGCGACGAACAACAGCCGTTCAATCATAGTCGGAAGCTCGAAGCGGCGGTTAAATCGATATTCGAACTCAGCAAGGTAACACGACACATGCTTCTCACGAAAGGCATGAAAAGTACCCAGCAGGCTGTTTTTTACGTTGCCCAGTACGGTGTTCACCCATTTGAAACACGAATGCTGGGCGCTTTGACGTCCCCCACCAGTCACGATGGGGCTGTGTTTACATCCCGCCTCAGTCACGCCAGTGAAACAGTTGAGTCCATCGGAGAAGACATGACTTTTCGGGGCAAAGCTGGATTGGGCATAGCGAGCGATTTCGCGCTTGCGAAAGCCCTGCACGCGACGTAACTGAATCTTCATGGGGTGGCCATCCTGCGTGGTCTCAACGGCGGCAACGAAAGGGGCTTTGTTGGGCGAACCCCGCCCACGTTTACCGGCTCTCTCACCCCCCAAATACGCATCATCTATTTCGATACGACCGCTGAGCCTCTTGCCTTGATCACGCTCCATCATCACCCGCATCAACTTGTCCTTGATGGTCCAAGCTGTGTTGTAATTCACCCCAATCTCATGGGAGAGTTGCAGCGCCGAGGTGCTCTTCTTACGCTGAGTCAACAGATAAATGGCCAGGAACCACTTATTGAGCGGCAGTTTGGTGCCGTGAAAAACGCTTCCTGCCGTCAGGGAAGTCTGATGATGACATTTGTGGCATTGATAGAGTGGTCGCGTCTTGAGCTGGCAGCCCGTTGTGTTGCCACATTCAGGGCAAACATATTCATTCGGCCAGCGCAGTTGATACAGCGCCTGGCAGCATTGGTCTTCTGTCCCATATTTTTCCAGAAATTCGTGCAAACCCAGTCCCTTTTAAAATTGAATCATATTTTTTGGCATGACAGAAACCCTCTGTTATTCAGTAGGTTCCATTATGCGGGTACCACAGGCTCAATAGCTAAGCCTCATGGGTAATCAGGAAATAATTTGTCCAATAATTCAGATCAAACTCCAAATCACCCGCAAACAACTTTAAAGTCTCATTTCTCCACTTTGTGACTTCTGGTGACGCATTCCTTTCGGCTAGTGACAAAAGACTATCAATTCGTTTTTTCTTTTCTTCTTTTCTGGATGAAGATCGAAAGTAGGCCCCTACTAGATAATAAAGAGCATGTACAAAAAACATTTTTTTAGAACCTTCTAATCCATTTGCCAATTTCATAATTAGCAGATCATTGTCACAACTAGTAACATAGTAATCCCAATCACTCGCTGGCCATTTCTCTTCGCTGGAGTTCACCCACTCCATTACATCTTCATTATCAGGGTTGTAAACATCCTTCATGATTTACCACCTAAAAAATGTGTTGAATATTGAGGATGTGTGCTATCGATTGTAAATAGGTGCAACCCATCTTCTTTAGGAATAATAATTGCTCTATCAGCAGGATTTTTCAATGGTCCAGTAGATATTTCAAAGCCATTCTGTGTAGTACTTTTAGTTGCAGTATCGGCAGGGAACCTTCCAGCCGGATTATGAAAAACTGTTCCATCTCCCGCTCTAATTTCCACTACTTGGACACCACCTTTTGATGAATCATATTTTGCAGCAGCGTTTAAAATTGCATCTTCAGACTCCCAGCGACCTTGAGGAGTACCAGATCTTGCCGCCCTAGAATTCAATACGTTATCCGCAGTACCCGGAGCGTGCGGACCTCCTGACAAATCAGTTTCTCTTATTTTGGGTATATTTTTGCCTGAAATAACCAGTGATGATTTGTTTGGAGCACTTTCCGAACTCTCATTCATCATCACCTGAACGGGATCGACCCCACTATCCGCATTAAAGCCCGGCATCGGTGCGGTAAGCGATGGATCGGTAGGATACGGTGTACCCTGGATAACGATACCCTCTCCTTCATGCACCTGAAATCCCCCACTCGGATCTGCCAATTGCCTGTCTCTATCCGATAGTGCAGGAAAGGTGCTCGATGCATCTGGAGGTGTGCGTACCGGATAGGTGGTTGATGCATTCCGAACATTATCCGCAATAGTAAATCCAACAATACCGCTAGAAAAGTCTCCATTCTTGTATTCGGGAGTAACCAGCTGACCGGTGCTTTCCCAAGCCCCATCAACTTGTTGCTCGATGACACCTGACAACATATCTTCGTCATACTTGACCCGCAAATTCTCCCTGCCATCGAGTTGATAGGTAGTGGGGTCTTGGCCGATTTCGCTCGGAATAAGCATCATGACTGCAGCAT
>JARRQF010000520.1:0-2605 GCA_037382065.1 Candidatus Thiodiazotropha sp.
GCATAGTTTGAACACCTAACTATGCATACATGTACACATCATGCTCAATATCTTGTATAAAAGTTCTATTTAGATGACCTGATCAAAATGGTAAAAACTGACAAATATGATACTGAAGTATAGCTACCAACCAGATAATGTATTGCCTTCTTGTCAATGCTGACATGTAACTAGACATCGTTTGTGAGATAGAAGTACTGATTCATCTCAGCGTAGCCTAACAATGCAACCATTGCTATCGACTAGTATAGACAACTATCCGATTCGGGAAAGGATGATGCTGCCATCATTAAAAATGAGCAATGTTGTATTATTGGTTTTGAGCGGGTGTTTTGACTAGCTTTTTGAAGGCAGCCGAAAGACTCCCTCTCATCGACCCGAATTACATTTTTTTGTATCCAGTTTTGCAAGTTTTTGAATAGGTTGTATAACAATTCAGATTAGAGACACCTCCGTCACTGCTTATTGAGCAACACTTAGTCTTGGAAAAACCACGAAAACCGCACCCAGAAATTGTGGATATTAAAAACAGGCCTATAACGGCTAGAAGCATTCGTCTCATTATTTACCTCCTCAGATAAATTTTCTATGGAGAGTCTGATTAATAGGTAAGTGAAATTTGCAGATATCCGACTCTATCCGGTTGATATGGAGATATCTCGAGGCTAGTGGATCGGAACAGGCTGTCGCGGTACTGGAACGACTCATTAAATAAATTTTTTACGCCGAGACGAATTTCGCCATGCTTATTAGCGAAGCGATAGCCTAGTTCGATATCTGTTATCATAAAGTTATCGTCTTTTCTTCCCTGACGGTCTAATTCAAACTCCTGTTTTACATAGGTGGGTAGCAGTTTAAAAAACGCACCATTGGGATGAAAATAGCTTATCTGAAGTGGTACCTGATGGGTTTTTATATCGAGCTTTTCAGCATCTGAGTCCCAATCCACCAATTCAAAAAAATACTCGCCACCGAATGAAAAACGTGCGGTAGGCGCCCAAAGTAGGTAAGAGCGGAAAATAGTTTCATCTTGCTCAGCGTCAAACTTGGTGCCTGCTATCGTATCGACAGTGAAGGTGTCTATATTTCTGGAAATGAGTTCAATGCCGCTAAATAGTTTAGGTGAGAACTGCTTTTCAAATGCTAATCCGTAATTCTCTATTTCACTGCCATCTTGATCGTCAAATAGTTGGTTGAATCCATTGACATGAGTAGGCTCAATGGTTTGGCGTAAAATAAATGGCCGTACGATCGACTCAAAGTAGGCGGCTCGTATAGTGATTGATGAGGGAAGAGATAGGGTGATACCGATTTTTGGATTGAACCCATCGATATCTACCAGACCGTCCTCATATCTAACATAGCTGCCTGCTAAAGTTGTGCTAACAGTGGTGTTTGGATTCCAAGTGGCGTAGAGGTAGGCATCACGATAGTCGGTGTTTCTATCTAATTCAGTTAGGAATTCATCTATTAAAATCGGAACCCCTGTGGAGAAAGGAAAATCAGGTATCTCTGCAAACTCTGCTGGAAAGGTATTATATGAGATACTTCGATTTTTCTCATTAATGTCAATATCGATATAGTCTACACCTATCGTGGTGTTCCACTGGTCTTTTTTATGGATTATCTGGGTTTCGAAATTGTAGCCTGTTTGATCGTAAGAGTTTGTAATCTTAACATCCTCCACAATACCGTCATGACCTAAGCTAGACACCCACTCAAATCTTGCATCAAAACGAACGATCTGGCAACCTAATCAAGAACATCAATAAAACTCATCAGGTATCAAGGAGTGATATCATGCCTAAGCCACGGAAAACGCTCATCTCCTTACTATCACTGCGTCTCACGATGCGTCAGGCGTGCCTTTCTATGTGGTAAAGATAAATTTACCGGTAAAAGCTTTGAACATAGACGTGAATGGATTCAAAAGAGACTGATTGAGCTTGCTGGCATCTTCGCTATCGACCTCGTCGGCTATGCCGTCATGTCAAATCACGTCCACACACTATTATATATCGATAAGAAAACAGCTGAGAGTTGGAAACCAGAAGAAGTGGTTAAACGTTGGCATCAGTTATTTAGCGGTTCGTTACTCTCTCATCGATTTATGGCTGGAGAGTCGTTATCACCTGCTGAATATCATGCTGTAAATGAACTCATTGTACTTTGGCGCGCTCAACTGATGGATATCAGTTGGTTTATGCGCTGCCTCAATGAACCTATCGCACGACAGGCCAACAAGGAGGATAATTGTACTGGTCGTTTTTGGGAAGGCCGATACAAATCCCAAGCATTATTAGACGAGAAGGCCCTAATGACCTGTCTTGCCTATATTGACCTCAATCCCATTCGAGCCAAAATGGCAGAGACACCTGAAAAGTCTGAATTCACTTCAATAGCTGACCGAGTGGTTGAGCTAAAACGCGGTATTAGCCCAGATAATAATGACCATACCGGACAGCCCTCTCCTCTACACCCTTTTATTGGTAATCTTCGAGATGAAATGCCCAAGGGCTTACCATATCATTTGACCGATTACATGAAACTGCTTGATTGGACCGGTAGAGCGATCTTAGAAAACAAGCGAGGCTTTATTCCTAGC
>JARRQF010000521.1:0-3925 GCA_037382065.1 Candidatus Thiodiazotropha sp.
ACATCCGGGTGACGAATCAAACCTGATGAAACGACTTGATGAATTGCTGCGGCTGGCCCGCAACAGCCTGGAGATCAAGCGCAAGGTGATCCAGCGCCACATGGATGCGGGTCTGTTTCCCTACACCAAGCGTTATCTGGGTACCCTGCGCAACCACTTCGCCACCATCGGTGTGAACGGCATCAATGAGATGATCCGCAACTACACCCGGGGTGAGCGGGATATCACCTCGGACTGGGGTCAGGGATTCGCCGGGCGTTTTCTCGATCACATCCGCCAACGCATGGTGGCGTTTCAGGAAGAGACCGGGAATCTCTACAATCTGGAGGCGACCCCGGCCGAGGGGACCACCTATCGCTTTGCCAAGGAAGACCTTAAGCGCTATCCCGACATCCTCCAGGCCGGCACCCG
Organism: Candidatus Thiodiazotropha sp.; assembly: GCA_037382065.1. Classification (GTDB taxonomy): domain Bacteria; phylum Pseudomonadota; class Gammaproteobacteria; order Chromatiales; family Chromatiaceae; genus Thiodiazotropha. The sequence goes on from JARRQF010000521.1 coordinate 412, forward strand.
GGAACAGCCCTACTACACGAACTCTTCGCAGCTGCCCGTGGGGCATACCGATGATCCCATCGCCGCGCTGATCCACCAAGAGCCTCTGCAACAGCGCTACACCGGGGGCACTGTTCTGCACCTCTATATGAACGAGCGAATCAGCAGTACCGAGGCGTGCAAACGGTTGGTCCGGCGATCTCTGGAAAACTTTCGCGTGCCCTACCTGACGGTGACCCCGACCTTCTCCATTTGTCCGGTCCATGGCTACCTGAGCGGTGAGCACGAGTTCTGTCCCAAGTGCGACGAAGTGCTGATACAACGTAAACAACAGGAGGCATCGAACCATGCCGTGCATTGAACTGAAAGACGAGGAACGAACCCGTTGTGAGGTCTGGACCCGGGTCATGGGCTATCACCGGCCTGTCTCGGCGTTCAACCCGGGCAAGCGCTCCGAGCAGGCGGAACGGCGCTGTTTTAGTGAATCCGCCGCACAACCCCTACGCAGCGAAAGTCCGATCGACTGAACAGCCGTGCCGGAGACACAACTCAAGGTCGGTGGACTGCAGCCTCTGACCACCCTGGACTACCCCGATCATCTGGCCGCGGTGGTCTTCTGTCAGGGCTGCCCCATGCGCTGCCGTTATTGCCATAATCCTGAGCTGTTGCCCCGCTCCGGCGTGTCACGGATTCCGTGGGACGAAGTGCTCGCCTTTCTGGGAAGTCGCCGGGGGCTGCTCGACGGGGTGGTGTTCAGTGGCGGTGAGCCAACCCAGCAGCGCGTCCTGGAGGATGCCATCCGGGAGGTCAGGGCCATGGGGTTCGAAATCGGCCTGCATACCTCGGGGGTCTACCCGCGACGCTTGCAGCGACTTCTGCCCCTGCTCGATTGGGTCGGCCTTGATCTCAAGGCGTTGCCGGAGCACTATCCTGCGCTTACCGGGATGCCCGGAAGTGGTGCGCTTGCCTGGCGCAGCGCCCGAGTGTTGGAGGCTTACGGCAGGCCCTATCAACTGCGTACCACCTACCATCCGTCACTGATGTCCGCAGCGCAACGCAGGATGTTGAAACGGCTTCTAGTTGATTTCCCCCTTGCCGAGCATGTGTGGCAGACCTGTCGTACAGAACACAGCCTGGATGTCAGGTTGTTAGCTTACCCAGTCACAAATTCGGTACCATTCAGCGCGTCAGAAAGGGACCGGCGGGAAGATGTGTTTCGCCGACAATGGTAGTGCCGTACCTGCAATGCGGGTCATCCGCTAGCTTGTTTCCAGGACAGGTACTCTGTTGATCGGCAAAACTTTCTGTATGCGGCGCTGGAATCACAGTGCTCTTCGTTCAGAACTCGATCAAACTGATGTTTCAATACACTCAATACAAGCACCGCGTCGTCAAAGTGGTGGTCAGCCACCAGTTGATCCAGCAGGAAGCTATACGGGTCCAGATAGGTTGATTCATGTTCCAGCGCCTGTAGGCAATAGTGGTAGAACGCCTTGTTGTTCCCCTGGGCAATCTCCAGCCTTGCAAGATACAGGTCAAAATAGGCATCCGGTCCCACATAATCGTTGAATTGACGTATCAGCCGTTTGGCGCTTTCGTATTGATGGTATTCGAGATAGTAATCCAGCATTAACAAACCGAGTCGATCAGTCTCGTAAAATAGATTTCTCTGGATATCTGTCAGGAAAGTCATATAGCTGGCGTTGTCCAGACTGCGCGCCGAGCCTGCGGCGATTTTGATATATGCAGGATTAGTCTTTAGGCGGGCTGGCAAATTGTTATAGGCCATTTGCATCCCGCGTGGATTGATGTTCCCAAAGTGGTTGAAAAAGGTACTCAAAGTAGCAAGTTCCTGTTTCGCGGTTGTCCGTTGTTCAAGATTTCCATTTTGTATGGTATTGAATAATTCAATGAAGTCATTGAGTACGCTGGAAAAGAATTCGGATACTTTGAGGTTTCTCTCCACGTAATCTAAATCAACGATTTTTAGTTGGTTATCTATCTTCTTGAGTTCATATTCCACGTAACGTGCATTATCGTTCTCCACGTTGGATCGGAGCAGGCAGAGGTAGTGGTCGCCGTCTATTTTTCCACGGCGCATCGCCCACGTCTTTTGCTCAATGCTGGGTATCAGGGATCTCCGAACGGATCCCTCTAGTTTTTGCGCTATTTGGCGTCGTTGTTGAAGGGTGATCGGATAGTGGCTTAGGGCTGCCTGCGACAATTGGAATGGTGTCGATTCGTTCATCCAGTGGCTGATGGTCATTATTGTTCAGTTCCTCGGCAATGGCTTCACAGGTGTGTTTGGCAACCTGTGGATCAATCTCATTGTGTATTTGAGTAGCGCCGAAATCGTTAACTGTCAGGCTGTCCTGGGACGGATTGCCGGCGCATGAACACAATAATAATGAGAGTATGGCGCTGATAACTAACTGGTTGATCGAGTTTGGGTTATTCATGATGACCTTGGGAGAGAATTTTAAGGCGGTTTTTCAGTTTTGCGAGATCGTTGTTGCTGCGCTGAGTTTGTGACTCAGCAACGGTTATTGTGAATTCCCAGTCCTTGCGAATCTCTTCCAGGGACTTGATGTAATTGTCCAGATCAGATAGTGCGACATCCTTGTTTTTTATTAGTAGCGAGGAGCGATGTGTGTATACGCTGTCAGCGTATAGGTCCTGGTAGGTGTACCTAAGGGCGTTGTTTTCAATATTGACAGGGTTCTCATCGAGATTTAAAGCCACATCCTTTGGGTAGTGTATCTTTTGTTCTGAGGTGATCTCATGCTTCAGGCCGATATAGTAAGGTGTTTTTCTCTGTCGAACTTTTGGGGCCTTCAGGGTGCTCAGGTACGAGAGGTTGTAGATGGTGCTGTATATTTTGGATTTTGTACGCTTCCAGTAGTCATCGATTTTATAGGATTCATAGATCGTAAAGCGATTATGGGTTGTGTCATCCTCGAAATAGGGTGCCTGTTCCGTTTGAATTGTGTCATAGAATCGATTGTAAAATTCTAAATATGCGCGCTGGATCTCATCGATGGATTTAGTTTGAAACTGGTAACGTTGGATTTCCGCAGCGTTGCCGTGATAAATGGTTTTGATGTTTAAATGTACGGCTGAGTTGAAATCAGTTGTAGTGATTTCCTCAAATACGTTTATCCTGGATGATAGTTTTGCGTTTGGGTACATGCGGGTCAGGCCGGAGTTGTGGTGTCCAACAACGAGTGCAAATCCGTAATCTGAAAAACCCAGGTCTTCAAGGCCGCCACTTTGGTAGAGTCTTGTTCCATCCAGCCAATATTTTTTTCCGTTAAACTCTACCAGTGTTATCACATGATCGAATGAACCCGGATTCGGTAAATCTTTTTCGATACCAAGACGAAAGCTGGTGGAAACTAACGCGGGCCAGGCGCGAATACCCTCATGTTTGAGTAATGTAACTAAGAGTAGAGACTTGTCTTTGCAGTCACCATAACGCTTTTTTAGAACATCGGCGGGTGATCTAGGGCGGTGTGAGTTTACACCGAGCTCCAAT
>JARRQF010000522.1:0-2597 GCA_037382065.1 Candidatus Thiodiazotropha sp.
TCGAAGCTATTTTCTTCAAAATCAGATACCTGTTATTAGAATGGAGCGGTCAACTGATTTTTTTAGGTTCAAGCATTGCAACGCAGTATCCTGGCCTGAGCAGGCTTCCCTTCGGGCGACACGCTATCATCGTCAATTTGTATGAAGCACCACACTAGATTCCGCAGTTATGAGGCTGTGGATTCTAGGATATTGAACCCCCATATATTACTCTAGCTTAACAACTCCCACCTATTCAGAGGTATACTGACCTATGCCTAATAAAAACAAACGGCATCTGCCAATTTTCTACTGCTATTTATAGCACCCCGGCATGTTCTGCTGATAGGAGTCAATATGGCCAACTACTCAACTCATGACATTCGTAACATCGCTCTGGTAGGACACGCTGGCACTGGCAAGACAAGCCTGATCGAATCCCTGTTATATCAAAGTGGCAGCATTACAAATAGAGGCAGTATCGAACGTGGGGACACCGTCTGTGACAACGATGAGTTGGAGAAAGAGCTAAAACACTCATTGGATATCGCTATTACCCACCTGAGTCATGAAAACAAGCAGGTCAACATCATAGACACACCAGGATATGCCGATTTTCTAGGACGTGGCATCAGTATACTACCTGCCGTTGAAACAGCCGCTGTGGTTATCAATGCAGTTACTGGCATCGAACCCATGACAATACGTATGATGGATGCGGCAAAAAAACGCAACTTATGCCGTTTAATTATCATTAATAAAATTGATATGCCCGGAATTGACTATGCAAGCTTGCTGATGAACCTTCAGGAGAGTTTCGGCAAAGAGTGCCTCCCCATCAACCTACCTTCCGAGAAAGGAAAAAAAGTAATCGATTGCTATTTTCAACCCGGAAGCGATACCACCGATATCTTATCTGTCAATCAGGCACATGACAGTCTAATCGACCAAGTGGTAGAGGTCGATGAAGCGTTGATGGAACTCTATCTCGAACAGGGCCAAGCATTAAAACCGGAACAACTACACGACCCTTTCGAAAAAGCCTTACGTGAAGGCCATCTGATCCCCGTCTGTTTTACCTCGGTGGAAAATGGGGCTGGAATCGATGAATTACTAACCCTTTTTACCAAATTAATGCCTGATCCCACAGAAGCTAATCCGCCTCCCTTTATGAAAGGTGAAGGTGCCAATATGAAACCTGTGGAGGTATCAGCAGATGAAAATAAACATGTCATTGGTCATGTATTCAAGGTGATGAACGATCCCTACCGAGGCAAACTGGGAATCTTCCGTATGCACCAGGGAACCTTGGAAAGCAATGCGCAACTATTTATCGGCGATGCGCGCAAACCCTTTAAAGTCAATCATATATTTCGACTTCAAGGCAAAGAGCAGAGCGAGATCGGACAGGCAAAACCGGGTGATATCTGCGCTGTTGCCCGTGTTGATGAGATTTACTTCGATGCCGTTTTGCATGACTCTCACGATGAAGATCACCATCATTTACGCTCCATCGAATGTCCACTGCCTCTGTTCGGCCTGGCCATCAATACAGCAAAACGGGGTGATGAACAGAAATTAAGTGATGCTTTGCATAAACTGCAAGATGAAGATCCCTGCTTTCATGTTGAACATAATGTCAGCTTAAATGAAACCGTAATGCGTGGACTCGGCGACCTCCATCTTGAAATCCTGCTTCAACAAATCAAAAGAAAATACGGCGTGGAGGTCGAGACTCATCCACCCAGTATCGCCTACCGGGAAACCATCACACGTAAAGCTGAGGGGCACTACCGCCACAAAAAACAGACCGGAGGTGCCGGTCAATTTGGCGAAGTTTATTTACGAATCGAACCACTGGAACGCGGCGCTGGCTTCGAATATGTCAATCAGGTAGTTGGTGGAGCAATTCCTGGCCAGTTTATACCGGCTATTGAGAAAGGTATTCGAAGTGCCATGGAGGAGGGTTATATTGGTGGTTACCCCATGCAGGATATTCGGGTCATCGTCTACGATGGCAAATACCACGCAGTTGATTCAAAAGAGATTGCCTTTATCTCAGCGGGTAAAAAAGCCTTTTTAGAAGCGGTTGAGAATGCGGGACCAGTCATTCTCGAACCCTTCGTGAATATATCAATTACGGCACCTGATAGCTTTATGGGAGACCTGGCTGGCGATCTCGCTGGTCGACGTGGCCAAATCAGTGGCACAGAGACAACCCGCAACAACATGTTAATCATCAAGGGGCAGGCTCCATTGGCCGAATTAGAGGGGTATGCCACGCAACTTAAAGCCATCACTGGCGGCGAAGGAAGTTACGCCATCGAGTTCAGTCACTATGAACCTGTGCCTGTGAATATTCAAAAACAGCTTACCGAGAATAAGGACTTTTGACATCCTCCCCCAGCTAAAGCAGGGGGATTCCTACGGCGCTTAGACGCGGCATTAAACCCTGGTTAACTCGCTTGGCGTGATTCTCATAGCCACATGTCATGCTGCCCAACTGATCTTTTTAGCAGAATAGCCCGAAAACCCTCGCCCAATGCGGGCGGGGATGAAAGGGCTAATCAGGCGTAGCCTGATTTTCTACATACTTACGCAAGGTCTCAATCGTTGCT
>JARRQF010000523.1:0-4998 GCA_037382065.1 Candidatus Thiodiazotropha sp.
GCAGGTGCTCGCTGGTAGAAAAACTCGTGCCTGGTGGCGTGCCCGGGAGTTGGGCAAGGTCTACTATCCTAGCCTGGCTCATCTGGCAAGCCGTATGGCCGCTGAAACGGATCTGGAGGATTGATGACAACTTCTCTGGCGATCACTTCTGCCGGCCTGGTCTCTGGAGTCGGGCTGAGTAGAGCCGCGAGCTGCGCGGCGATACGAGCGGCAATTGACAACTTTCAGGAGACCCGTTTTATCGATCGGGCTGGCGAGTGGATTCTGGGTTGCGAAGTGGAATTGCAAGCGGGCTGGCGAGGCAGGACCAAACTGATAAAAATGGCCGCCGTCGCGATTCGGGAGGCATTGCAAGCCTGTCAGTCAGAAGAGACATCGGAAATTCCTCTGCTGCTCTGTCTGCCCGAGCAGGCAAGACCTGGAAGGGTTATCGACGATGACAATCAGCTATTTCTCGATCTACAAAATGATCTGGGAATGGAGTTTCACGAAAAGTCGCGCATCATCGCCTCCGGTCATGTTTCAGTGGCACTGGCCCTAAGGCATGCGAATAACTTGATTAACCAGGAGGGTCTGCGGAAGGTGCTGATTGCGGCAACTGATAGCCTGCTTGTCACTTCATCGCTTGCCTTTTGGGAACAACAGGAGCGGCTTCTAACCAGTCAAAATTCTAATGGGTTTATCCCGGGTGAGGCCGCTGCAGCTTTACTGCTTGAGTCACCTGGCAATCTGCAGGGATCTTTTCTCAGTTGTCAGGGATTAGGCTTTGGCGTTGAACCTGCGACGGTGGATTCAGGCGAACCGATGAAGGCGGATGGACTGGCTGCGGCAATCAAAGAGTCAGTCAGTGACGCTGGAATTGAAATGAGCGATCTGGATTTCCGCATTACCGATCTTTCGGGTGAGCAATACTATTTCAAGGAGGCGAGCTTGGCACTTGCAAGAACTCTGAAGAGTCCTAAGCCGGAGTTTGATATCTGGCATCCTGCTGACTGTATCGGTGAAGTTGGTGCAGCCTCAGGCGCGGTAATGTTAGCGGTGATTAAAACCGCCTGTGAAAAAGCTTACAGTAAGGGTGACAAAATTCTGGCTCATATGGGAAATGATGATGGTAAAAGATCTTCATTGATCTGTGTCTGGCATGGGGAGGCGGCTCGGAATGGCTAATAATGTATTTGCCAACGGCAGGGAGGTATCTTGCAAAAAGGCGGATGGTAAAGCGATATGTGCCTTTCCAGATGTGGTATTCACGCCGCCTCAGACCCCTGCTACGCCGCCTGGTGTGCCCATACCATATCCAAATACCGGTATGGCGAAGGATACAACCAAAGGGAGTAAAAAGGTCAAGATCTCCGGCAAGGAGGTGATGCTTAAAAATAAATCTCACTTTAAAAAATCCATGGGTGACGAAGCGGGTTGCGCACCAAAAAAAGGGGTGATAACCAGCAATAACCGGGGCAAGGTCTATTTCAATGCCTGGTCTATGGACGTCAAGGTCGAGGCAAAGAATGTGGTCAGGCATCTTGATCTGACGACACATAACCATCGCAGTCAGCCTGGACAGACCCCGCCATGGATCTACATGGATTCAATGGCAATAGCGAGCGCATCTGAAGATTGCCAGGCTGAGTCCAAGAAGACCCAGGATTGCATGGAAAAGCACATCAAGAACAATGCCACCCAGCAAAAGCGCAAAGACCACAAGGTTGCCGATTCAACCAAGAAAGCTGCCGTTGAGGATAACTCTAAGGTCAACTGGAAGGCGCTGGTTGAGGAAGATGCGGGGAATAAGAGCTTTTACAATAAAGCGGGTGCTACTCGCGACATGTGCAAAGATGATGATTGTAAGGGGCAGCTTGATTGTAACTTAGTGCCTTTCGATTTTGGGTGTTGTGACGGTAAAACGCCCCATCATGTCATTCCTGCGCACTGTTTTATGCCTTCAGGAGAACGTCAGGCGGGTAGTGGTGAACGCTATCCGGGGGCGGAGTCTTATGACGACACAACCGCCCCATGCATCTGTCTTGAGGGCGGGACAAAAAGTGAAAGGGATATCAATGATCAGGTGAAAGAGCATGGACGTGTTCATGCAATTGTCGATGTTGCTGAAGACGAGTTTATGAAGGTTGAAAAGCTCAAAACCAAGACGGGCAAACCGATGATGCGCGGTGGCGAGCAGGCGGTGAAAAAAACCGCTGGCTCTTGGAGTTTTGAGCAGGCGAATGAAGCCGGAGCGGATGCGGTTACACAAGTGAAGCAGTCCTGCAGCAAGGCTTGTATGAAGTCACAATGTGAAGCGGCGCATAAGCAGATGGGAATGGATGTCGGCAGAGGGAAATCAGACAAAATGATGTTGCGTGCCGATTCGTCGGGTAATCGCACGCCAGATGGTTTTGTGCCTCAAGGTGCCACGCCTTCTGTTGGTATTGATTGATAACAGGTGGATCGTTGATGGAGAGGGAATATGAGCGGTGGTAAGGTTCCGGTAACTTTTTTGAATGCTTACTCTGGAAGGCGGGGCTTGCTTGGTCTGATGGGGTTTCCTGATAGGCTGCCCAGCGACAATATTTTCTGTCGCTTTGATTGAGCCTGATTGCCAAACAAGGGCTTGGTGGGTATTGGGTAAAAATGGTGAGATTGCGAAAGTCAATTCCAAGGGGACCGAATTAGAACAGATACCCGGTGCTGGTCTCCATCGGGAACAACCTTATGGTTATGTGGAGACCATTAAAAATATCGCTGACAATCTCTATGTCTGTGGTTATGGTCGGCAGGTTTATCAACGGATTGATGGAGACTGGGTCTCCATCAGTGACGAGATTCTGAGCCATGATAAGGCAACTGGTTTTTTCGATATGGATGGGCTGGATGGCCAACAGATTTATGCTGTTGGCTGGCAAGGGGAGATCTATTTCTATAATGGTTCAGAGTGGCTGAAAGATGACAGTCCAACTAATAGCCATCTCTCGTCCGTCTGTTGTGGGGAAGACGGATCGGCGTGGATCGCGGGCAATAAAGGTGTTGTGCTGCATGGGAGGTTCAATCAATGGACCGAGATCCGCAGTGATCACTATTTAGAGAATTGGTATGGCATGGCGATCTATCAGGGTAAAGTCTATTTGGCTGCTAACCAATCCTTGGCAATAGTTGTAGAGGATGAAATCGTCCCGGTGGATGTCGGCCTGGATCGGGCCATAACGACAAACCGCTTGTTTGCCAAAGAGGGGTTACTCTGGTCGGTCGGTGAGAAGGATATCCTGGTATTTGATGGAAATGAGTGGCAGGAGATCCATCATCCCGATAACGTTTGACTTGGCTGGGTGTGGAGATTATTCCTGATTGTTCATCACTCGATCCCAAAAACTGCCCCAGAATCCTTCCGGACGCTAAAGCCTGTCGACAGCGCGGTATCCCCCTGTGTCAGGATAGTTGTCGCCTCTACTGAGTGAGTAAAAAAGTGAGACAGGGGGGCGGAAAGAGGCGAGAAATGCCCCGTTATTCAGAAGAGCGAAAGCCAGTGGTGATGTGTAAGCTGTTGCCGCCACAGAACCGGAGTGTGGTCGATGTGGTCCGTGAGGAAGGGATCTGCGAAGCCACCCTTTGGGATAGTCTAAAGCCATTCAAAATCAGATGGTTATTTCAAATAACAGTGCTTTCACAATAACGATTAAATGGTGAGTGTCCTCGTATTACCTGATTAGAAGGCCGCTGCAACGTGGCAATCACATCAGGTGAACGCTCCACACGGTCGTCTATGGCGGCCTTTGGATTGCCTGCCACCCCCTGGTCAGACTGACCTTTTTGAGCTTTATGCTCTAGCTGTCGACGAATACTCTTGCCTGTCGCCAGATTGATGATTTTTGATCATGTGCCAATATTTGAGTGAGATATTCCATGGTGTTTTTAATAGGTAACTCTTGTTGAATACGCTATAAAATTTGTGATTGCGTAGGATGCGGTGAGCGGTGCGAACCGCATCAATAGTGGGGTGGCACACGAACATCCATGATGCGGTTCGTACCTCACCACATCCTACATTTCATCCCTTAACTTTTGCGACACCCTCCCTTGCGGGAGAGGGCCGGGGTGAGGGGGGGCAATAACCGCTGAGCTTCTCAACCAAAACGAAATGCTTTGCAATATTTTTGTGGCGATTTGTTTCTATTATGCACGAAAACGACTCCTTTGTAGTGCAATTGCCCTGTCACTTACCTGAGCACCATTCAAGTTCGAGTACTCAGCAGTAGCCCTAGCCGAAGCCCTCATTTCAGTAACAGCAAAAACACCAGGTGCAACAAAATCCCCAGCCCCTACAAAAGCACCTGATAAACTTACTGTGGCATTCAAATAATCAATAACTTTTTGATCGGGATCGGTTTGCATATTGGCCCTAGCCAGATACCGTCCACCCATTGTGGCATCGTGTGGAATATTGGCCATTGGGCGTCCAACATACTCTTCTGCCATAGCCAGCGGCCAAGTAAGGGTCGCTAACCCAAAGTTAACCCCTCTTTCCACCCAACTATTATTGGGATCCATTGCAGCCTGCATACCTTGCTGATAGCTATTGTAAACAAACCCGTGATCTACATAGAGTGAATCTTCCATGATATCCGGAAATTGATACACAGGATTCTGCAATCCACTGTCAGTTGCAGATTCATTACCTAATTCTGGACTCACTGCATATGACGGAGCAAGCTGTTCACGACCCACCGAGGATAAAAACCCATATTGAATTGGCGTATCAGCACGCACCTGCGCTACTTCAGAGCTACCAACCCCGGCCGTCTGAGCGGCCGGTGTTGTTTGTTTGTGGTGACGGCTCAGAATTTGTTTGCGTCGACTCTTGTGCTGCTTGAGGGGCCTGCGTTGTTTAGCCCAACCCATTGCTATCTGAAACATTTTTACCAGCCGGCATCGTAAGGCTAGTACCCGAAAGAAATTGATCCAACGGGGACTGCAACGATTTCAATCGCTCTTCCGTCGTCATACCAC
>JARRQF010000524.1:0-2579 GCA_037382065.1 Candidatus Thiodiazotropha sp.
GAAAAGATAAGACAGCGCCCTGTATAAGGATCGTAGCGAAACCTATCAAGAAGCTTGGCTCGCCCTAAAAAATAGCCAAATACCTTTAATTATCCTCGAATAACAGAACGTGCCAGACAAGATTAGTATTGAAATTCAAGGCAATCTCCTTTTATACGTGGACAACCTTTAACTCAATGTCATTAACTTAAGGCACAAAAACTGCGCCTAACCATTTAAATATATTGCAGAATACGTTGATTTAAAGGGATCGACATGATATACTCACTTTCAATAATAACAGCCAGTTATATAATCGAAAGGAGCATACCATGTCGAAAATCATTAACCTTGCTGGTGACGTTGGCACGGAACCTGATTTCCAATACGTGTGCCAAAATGATTGTGCATCTGAAGCAAATTATTACTTCTCCTGATTTCATAGCTCGCCACAAACTGCATCAAAAGGATTTTACCCGCCAAAGAAAATTACCCTTCCACGTCCTGATCGTCTTCCTCATCAATTTTGTCCGTGGATCATATCAAGATGAACTCGATAAATTCTTTAAAACCATTTTCCGGTTTGATGTGGCCAAGCGGGTCGTTTCCAAAGCTGCTCTATCCAAAGCGCGGATGAAACTCAAATACCAAGCTTTTATTGACCTGAATTCGCGAATGGTCAACTTCTTCGAAAAAAGCTTTGTACCGCGCACCTGGCACGGCTTTCGTCTGCTAGCTATCGACGGCTCGACTACTCGGTTGCCGATGGAAAACGATATCGCTCAGCATTTTGGTGCCTGGAATTGTAGGCAAGGATCGCCTTCTCCGATGGCCAAAGTGTCCCAGCTTTTCGATGTTCTCAACAAGGTCACCGTCGATGCCATTATCAAGCCGAAAGGTATCGCTGAACGTGAGCTTGCAGCACAACACATACTCAACGTAATGCCAAACGATCTGATCCTGTTGGACAGAGGCTACCCGGCATGGTGGCTTTTCAATTTGATCGTTTCCATGGACGCCAATTTTTGTGCCCGGATCTCCTGCACTAAGTGGAAGGCGGTACGAAAGTTCCTCAGTTCCGGATTGCCTGAAAAAATGATCGACCTGCCAATTCATTCATCCTCAGTGGCTCAATGCAAACAAATGGGACTGGCCACGGCTCCCTTGAAGCTGCGTCTTATACGCATTGAAAATGATGGGCAAATAGCTGTGCTGGTCACCTCTCTGGTTGACATGAATCTTTATCCTGTCGAGATTTTCAGTGATTTGTATCACCAAAGATGGCCTGTTGAAGAAGATTATAAGACCTTTAAATGCCGCCTTGAACTGGAAAATTTTTCTGGAAAATCAGCGCTTTCAGTTTATCAGGATTTTCACGCCAAAGTCTTTGCTAAGAACCTTATTTGGATGATGGCATTTCCTGTTCAAAACGTCTTGGATGAAGATCCCAGCCCTAAAAAGTACCGTTATCAGGTCAATTTCACACAAGCATTTTCAAAAAGCAAAGGAGTGATAGCGCTTTTGTTCCATGACAGCTATCGACGGATCGAATCCTTGATTACAGATCTGCAATATATTTTTCAAAGAACCGTTGAACCGATCAGGCCAGGAAGAAAATTTCCGCGAAACCATAGGGTCAAGCTCCGGAAGTTTTTCCTGCAGTACAAACCGATCGGCTAAGTTGATGACATTGGGTAAAAAACATAAAAGGACTATTCAGGTTACATGTACCGGTTTTTCAATTGGATTTGCTATTGGTGGAGGAGCAGGACCCGGAGGGGGCTCTGTTAGTTGGGGAGGTGGGTTAAAGAAGTGTAAAGGTGGCAAAGGCGATGATTATTACGAGAATAAAGGATTTGGCTTCTCCGCAGGTCTTGCTGTTGGAGCTTCATGGTCCTCTGATGATCAAAATAGAACTACGATAGCTACTGAGCTTGGCGGATCATTGCACTTTTGGTCTAAATGCCATACACAGATAAAACAAGATGTGATTATAGGGGACTGTTGTGATTGATAAAGAATTTGGATTTTCAATAACTATCTTTATACTGCTTTTATTATATGGCTTATCAAACCTATATATTATCATCTACCTTCGTAAGGTAGAGAATTATGCAATTGGATTGCTCGGGTTTTTGTCTATTTTTCTTGGGGATATTAAAAACTACAAGAGGATAAATGATACGTTTGTTGAAAGTTTTACATTAAAAAAGAATAATACTATTTTCAATAGATTAATATCGTTAGCACATATAGTCGTCCCATTTTTAATCCCAGTATCAATCATCTTCTGGATTTTTGTAATTGGTTTTTATTAGCGGGAGTGGGGACGTAGCGGGAGTGGGGACGTTGTTGACAAATTGTACAAACAACCAGTGAGATGGTAAGCGGCTCATGATTTTTTGCGATTCTCTACAATTTGCTTATGTTGGTGGCATATGTAAGAGAAAACCGCAGCTTGACCAGATGTCAACAGTCATACAAAATTACTTATTTGACTAACATCAAAATACATAGGAATTCGAATCAAGCCATTTCCAAAAAACCAACGGCATTCACCTTATTATTGGAGGATACACGAAAGAGAGACCCTCCATTAT
>JARRQF010000525.1:0-3287 GCA_037382065.1 Candidatus Thiodiazotropha sp.
TGCTATTAAAAGACCTCTGGATGGTTTTATTAGGCCCAGAAAAGGAAAAGCCCAATAGCAATCCTTGATATTCAGTTCAGGACGGGGAAGGAAAGCGGAGACGCTCTTTTTTTGCGTAGGATGCGGTGAGCGGTGCGAACCGCATCAATAGTGGGGTGGCTCACGAACATCAATGATGCGGTTCGTACCTCACCACATCCTACATTTCATTCCTTAATAGTGGGACAGAACCCCACCCTATGATTTTTGCGACACCCTCCAAGGGGAGAGGAAGTCTACTTTTCGAGCGCATTGTAAACATCAGCTTACTGTGTGGCACCCAAGAGCTTGTTCAAGCCAGAGTGAGGGGGATATAAAATAGCGTAAGCGCAGCTTACATCACTATCATGAAATGCGTCATGTGAATGCCTGCCGCTTTCTGAGATTGAGTGGGTATCTCGGCTAGTCCCATAAGATCAACGTAGCATCGTTTACAAAGATTTTTTCTTGACAATATTTTTACACTCTTTTATTTTGGCTGCTGATGCGCACTCTTCACGCTGTCCAACTGATCCTTTAGGTTGAATCGAACCAATAGAGCCAATGCTTAATTTAAACCCACAACTTATCCTCAAGCCCGCACACACTGTGAGTGCCTTGTGTGTGCATGCTATGCTGACCGGTCCGGTTTTTCACCATGCTATAAATCCGATGTCGATTCGCTTCGGTGATGGTGTAAGGGGTGTTCCTAAAGGTTAGATAGTCTTAATTAAGATTTCATATAAAAACCTCCCAGGACCCATCTCCCCGGAGGAAACGCTACACCACACAGCCAGAAGTGTTACCCGTGGCGTTGCGCGCACAAATTGAACGAAAAATCGATGGTCAGCCAGTACAGCTCTACGCCCTAGCTGACCTTAATCAATCCATGCAACTTAGTGAGATATGGGTTGTGCTAAGCCCAGATTGCCTGGTAATTGCCGAGTCGATTGATGATGGAGATCGTTATGCTTTCAATATCATCGATCGTGGTTTGATTAGCGCGGTGTACGAGATACCCGGACTAAGCTGCTCCAGCTTAGTGATTGAAGGAACCTCTGGGGATACTCAATTGGCGATTCTGCGTTACAGTCACCGTCAACGGCGTGCTATGGAGAATATCCGTTACCTGCTGGAACAGTACATTGACGGATCTGATGTCCAGCCCACGGATGCTGATCAGGCCTACGCGACCGCCGTTACCCAGTCGGTGCGAGATGCTCAGGCCTCCGTGACTGGGCATCGATTAACGGTACTCTGGCGGCTGCTGTGCTATCTCCGTCCCTACCAGAGAGAGCTGATGATCGGGATGCTGGCGGCTGTGGTGATGACCATGCTGAGTCTGCTGCCTCCCTATCTGACAAAGTATTTGATCGATCATGTGATTAAGCCTTTTGAAAGCGGTGGCATGACGATAGATCAGGCGAAATGGGTCGGTGGGTTGGTGATCGCTACTCTGGCTTTTGTCTACCTGTTGCGAGAGCTTGGCCACTGGTTGCGACTAAGGTATATGTCTGTACTGGGGGAGTCCGTTGCTGCGGACCTAAGGCGGGAGCTATACGAGCATTTACAGCGGTTATCACTGAGCTTTTACACCCGCAAGCAGACAGGGAGCATCATTAGCAGGGTTAGCCATGATACAGACCGTTTGTGGGACTTTATCGCTTTCGGTGTGGTAGAGGTCTCTTTGTCGATCATCATGCTATTGGGCTTGAGCACGATGCTTTTGATTTTGGATTGGCGCCTGGGTTTGATAATGGTATTGCCTTTACCCTTGGTGTTCTTTGCCTTTGTGGTGCATAGCAGAAATATGAAGCGCCTGTTTTTGCGTGCCTGGAGAAAGTGGTCTGCGGTAACCGAAGTGTTGTCGGACACCATTCCTGGTATGCGTGTGGTTAAGGTGTTCAATCAGGAGGATAAAGAAGTCAGCCGGTTTAATTCCAGCAATGAAAATGCGCTGTTTTCGTTTAACACTCTGCACAGTGTTTGGACCCGTTTCTGGCCATTGCTGATGCTTGCTCTGCACGCTATGTCGATCGCGGTTTGGATGTTTGCATTGCCACGATTGCTGAACGGGCCGAATGATCAGGCGCTGGGGCTCTCCTTCGGTACATTTATTGCGTTCCTGCTCTATACGGGGATTTTTTTCCAGCCGATTGAAACCATTGGCATGGTGACCCGAATGATGAATCGGGCGACAAGCTCTGCGTTACGTATCTTTGAGATTCTGGATACGCAACCAGATATCTCCGATATTGCTGATCCGGTTAGGCTGGAGCCTATCAGTGGGCGTGTGACATTTCAGGATGTCGCCTTTAGTTACGATGGTGTTCGTCAGGTGCTGAGAGATATCTCCTTTGATATCGCGCCAGGTGAAATGATTGGATTGGTGGGCCCCTCGGGCTCTGGTAAAACCACGATCACCAACCTGATCTCTCGCTTCTATGAACCTACCAGCGGGGCTATTCTGATTGACGGTTACGATATCCAGAAGCTGGATACTGGTCATTTCCGCCAGCAGATGGGGGTGGTATTACAGGATTCCCATCTGTTTCATAGCACGATATTGGAAAACATCCGATATGGTGCACCCCAGGCTACCCTGAAGGAGGTTGTCGAAGCGGCGCAGGCAGCCAATGTCCACGAGTTTGTCAGTCGTCTGTCGAGTGGTTATGACACGGTGGTCGGAGAACGCGGGCATACGCTGTCCGGTGGCGAGCGGCAACGGATTGCGATTGCCCGAGCGATACTGAACGATCCTCGGATCCTGATCCTGGACGAGGCTACTAGCAGCGTCGACACAGAGACTGAGCGGAATATCCAGGAGGCACTGGAACGATTGGTGGAGGGGCGAACCGTTTTTGCTGTTGCCCACCGGCTCTCGACTTTACGCCGCGCCACAAGGCTGCTGGTGCTAAAAGAGGGTCGCCTGGTGGAGCAGGGCACCCATCGTGAGTTACTGGATATGGAAGGTGGTGTCTATCGCAAGCTGCATGAAACTCAACGAGAACTGCACGAGATGTATGCGGCTTAATCCTAGTGTGGTGCTTCATACAAATTGATGATTATAGAAGCCTGCTCAGGCCAGGAGACAAGGCGCAATGCGCAGGGAATGGCTCGCCCTTTTCAAGCATTGCAACGCAGTATCCGGGCCTGAGCAGGCTTCCCTTCGGGCGAGACGCTAAGCGGTCATCCGCGTTGTTGCGCGCCTTGGAAAGGGAGAAGCCATTCCCGGCGGCACGCGCCTAGCGGCTAACCGCTTAGCGTCA
>JARRQF010000526.1:0-2563 GCA_037382065.1 Candidatus Thiodiazotropha sp.
TACGCCATCTCCCTCATAAATAAACCCACTAACATCATCGTTAGGTCCCGATATATACCCGTCAATTGATGCTGCGACATAATATACAATTTTTCTCATAAATTTTCTCCATTTTCTGTCTTTAAAAATTTTTCTTTCCAGAAATGTTATTCTTTATTTTCACAAATAGAAGGTTATTCAGTTATTATACTCGCTAACACCAAGCTCAGTGGAAAATTTGTCCAGCAGTAGCGCTTTGTTAAGCATTATTTGACTCGAAATTTCTGTAGGGTGAGACGACTTTGCGTAAGACCGGGATGGACGGTGCGGTATGCAAGACAGCCAGAGCCACCGCCAGCGCTGGAACAGCCATTTCGGTTTATGGGACAACAGCACGTAGGATGCGGTGAGGTATAAGCCACATCACCGATGCTCGTGAACTACTGCACTCTGCTTTTGGCTTCCTTTCACTCGCTGCGCTTGGTAGATAGACTTCTCTGTGCAACCGTAAAATGCAGCTACCTGACTCACTATCTCCCGAATCGATTTAACCTCAACTCCTTTCTTCATCGCTTCCTGGTCCCAACTACTGGTTTAGCAAAATCAGGAATCTGCTATTAGAATGGAGCGGTTAACTGATTTTTTAGGTTAAACCATTCACTTACCTAACTGCGCGACAAGCCCCGTCGTTCAGGGCGGGGATAAATAGGGCGGACACGGCAAGTATCTATGTTGCTTGCTAACAGGGTGTCTGCTGTTGCTCAATATATTGTTGGTGAAGCCAATGGGCGCACCACAACATGAAGTGGCAAAATACGATGGTGACCACAACACATTTTTCCAGACTCGCTTTTTCAAGCCAGGCCTTTCCTTGTATGATTTAGGCATGAAACGCTTGCAAGCATTCAAATATGAACACCAGCCCAATGGACTCAGGTGCGGATCAATGCCGCGTTTGAGCGCCGTAGGAATCGCCGTTCGTTAGGGTGGCGAGGATATCAAAGATTCATCGACAGGAACCTGTCGCTCGTTAATAATTGACCATGGAAGGAACAGATGTCGCTCGCCATCCTCTATACTCGTGCCCAGGAGGGAATCCAAGCCCCGCTGGTGACTGTCGAGGTCCATCTCTCAAACGGACTTCCTTCGCTCTCTATCGTCGGCCTGCCCGAACTGGCCGTACGTGAGAGTAAGGATCGCGTTAGAGGGGCCTTGCTCAATAGCAAATTCGAATTTCCAGTACGCCGCATCACAATCAATCTCGCCCCTGCCGACCTTCCCAAAGAGGGGGGACGCTTCGATCTTCCCATCGCACTTGGCATCCTCGCCGCATCAGGACAACTGCCTAAAGCGGTATTAAGCAATTATGAATTCTCTGGGGAGCTAGCTCTGTCAGGCGAGCTGCGTGCCGTTCCAGGGATTCTACCCGCCGCTTTGGCAGCCAGAAAAGCAGACAGATCTTTGGTGGTTTCCCAGGAGAATGCGGCAGAAGCGGTGCTGGTTAGCGGCCTGAACTGCTTTCCTGCCGGCCATTTACTAGATATCTGTGCTCACTTGAATGGGGTACAAACATTGCCACTGCAAGAGAGAAACGAAAATCAGCTTGAAATAGACACCACCCTACCCGATATGGCAGACGTGGTCGGACAGCCACAAGCAAGACGAGCCCTAGAGATATGTGCTGCCGGCAGCCATTCGCTGCTCTATATCGGCCCCCCTGGTACAGGGAAGTCGATGCTAGCATCACGCCTACCAAGCATCCTACCACCAATGACGGAACAGGAGGCACTGGAGAGTGCTGCTATCCGCTCAGTGGCCAATCATCACCAGTTTCAGCCTGCATCTTGGCGACAAAGACCCTTCAGAGCACCACACCATACGGCCTCGGCAGTCGCTTTGGTTGGTGGTGGCAGCAATCCAAAACCAGGCGAGATCTCCCTCGCCCACCAAGGTGTACTATTTCTCGATGAACTACCTGAGTATGACCGGCGTGTATTGGAGGTGCTACGCGAACCAATGGAAAACGGCCGCATTACTATCTCTCGCGCCAACCATCAAGTCGACTACCCTGCCCGTTTCCAGTTAATCGCCGCTATGAACCCCTGCCCCTGCGGCCACCTGGGCGACGGCAGCCAACGCTGCCACTGCACGCTCGAGCAGATCACCCGCTACCGTAATCGTATCTCCGGCCCCCTGCTCGACCGCATCGACATGCATGTCGAGGTACCCAAGCAAGCGATTACCATTGGTCGCCCCCAGAATAACCAAAGCGAAGAGTATAGCGAATCAATTCGCAGACGAGTCATAAAAGCCCGAGCACGGCAATCAAAGAGGCAAGGCAAAACCAATCAGGCTCTTGAAGGGAGGGAGATCGATACGCACATCCGATTGGGTAGCGCTGAGCAGACTCTGTTACAACGCGCCATCGAACAGCTTGGACTCTCTATGCGAGCCTATCACCGGATCATAAAGGTGGCCCGCACCATTGCCGATCTGGAGGCCTCTTCTGATATCAAAACCTCGCATCTTAGTGAAGCAATTAGTTATCGCAAGCTGGATCGGTGTTGATGACCTAGGATACTTC
>JARRQF010000527.1:0-2561 GCA_037382065.1 Candidatus Thiodiazotropha sp.
CGCCGTCCAACTGATCTTTTTAGGTTGAAAAGGGCGAGCCATTCCCTGCGCATTGCGCCTTGTCTCCTGGCCTGAGCAGGCTTCTATCATCGTCAATTTGTATGAAGCACCACACTAGAGCTTCATGCGTAGCTGGCCCGCTTTACTTTTATTAATACGTTGTTTAATTATTGCTTTCCAGTGTCTTCAGTGTCATGCCAACTAGCAACAATGATTAAGGTCTTTGATCTTAATGAGTCAAGGTAGTTGCTCTATCTTTTGCCGGAAATCAGTGATGGAGTTATAAATGAGGTGGTCACTGTCACGCCATTACTGATCAGAGCATAACTACCTTGAGGGAGATTATCTGCTGTTATGTTTTGGTATCAGTGAGTCTATCGAGAGATCTTTCCATGATGGAAAAAAGCTCTCTTTGACTCTATCAAAAGTTTGTCGACTCGTAACTGTTTGAATAAATATGGTAGATTTCGGCGTGAAATTATAACAAATGATTACGGCTACCAGCATTAGTGCCGATATTTTTATATTTTTATAATCAAATAGCTTTAATGCACTACCAAAAGAGCGCTTTATACGAGTATTGGCAAAGTCTACGCTGTACAACTCGTCAAGAAAGAGATGAGTAATGTATCCAAATAGTAAAAAAGAACCGATCAACCAAGATAGTAGTTCACTCTGCTTTCCAAGATAGAATGCTATGTTGACTGCAGTGAATGCAAAGAATAACCCTGAGGCTATTGAGTGAAATATACCCCGATGAGCAGTTACTGCCTCGAACATGGGGCGCGCTAATAGCTTCATTACGCCATAAATAAAAATGCTGACACCCCATAAGAGCAGAGTGGGGTAGTTTGTATGCAGGAGATAAAACGTGGCTATAATGAAGCACAGCGTAATAATATTGAAGACAATATCAAGAGCCGAGGCAGTATCTGAGTCAATGTCGGGCAGGATACCTCCCAAGCTGCCTGTTATCCAAAGAACAATGGCTTCTTCTGGAGTGATCAGTCCACTACCTAAAGAGGCTGTTGATAGTACGCCACTTGCCAAAGTTCCGATTTCTAAATGCCTTAAAAAATTAGCCACTACTTATTCCAATCTCCAAGTGAAACGCTGGTTTTATTTCCAAGTTATTATATGTTTCACTCTACCATAATTTTACGCCAGATAAATAGATTGCAGAATGAGAAGTCTGCGTCGGATAACTCTCGTGATTAAATAGTCAAGGTAAAGCAAAAGGTATCTGACTGTTTGTGAATGGCGATTCATGCATATGAAAATGCTTATCTAGTAAATGTGATGATTGACCCAACCATCATAAGCCAATAACCAAGTCTATAAAGATTACCCATGTTTTCTGTGAGATCTTTAGTGCCAAACTGAATCCAGTTTCCATTGATAAATAGTGAGATCTTTGAGGTTAGAAATAGGGCGAATCCGATTAAACATATCGCAAAGGTGTAAGGGTGATAGACCTCCCCCCTAATAATATTTTCGAATGTGATAAAGAAGACCGGAATTATAAGTAAAAATACCATAGCTGTTTTTGCGAAAATGCTCAATTCATTTTCAGTAAAGGCTCTATTATTCCAGATAGACATAGTTGTATTTCCAAATTTTCAATTTATAGCGGTGTGTTCACCAGCTTGTTCGGCGTGACACATGGTTATGTGCTGGTTGTATTCGTAATTTAATCAATAATATCATCTTGAAATTGGTAAAAGTTATCGGTCTGCTTCGGGCTACGTCGCTGTTCTCATTAGCCTGACATTTCGTAACAAGCAACTTACCCTATAACCTAACAATCTACCAGCTTCAACCTAAAAAGATCAGTTGGACAGCGTGAAGAGTGCGCTTGTGGTGGTGCAGGGCAAGGGTCGCTCCTGCACATCCATGCACCCGCGACACTTGTGCATCCATGCACAGCGCGCAACGATGCGGAATAGCCCGCTATTCCAAGGAGTTGCAACGCCGCCATGTGCCGCCATAAGCGTGCCATTCACGTTGTAGCGTAACTCACCCAGTGGGTGACCATCACTATCGAAGCTATTTTCTTCAAAATCAGAAACCTGTTACTAGAATGGAGCGGTCAACTGATTTTTTAGATTCAATGTATAACCAGGGCAATTGCACTACAAAGGATTTGTTTTGTGCATAATAGAAACAAATCGTCACAAAAATATTGCGAAGCATTTAGGTTTGGTTGAGAAGTTTAGCGAGCTTAGTGGTTATTGGATCCCCCTCACCCCGGCCCACTCCTGCAAGGGAGGGTGTCGCAAAAGTCGTAGGGTAGGTCCCTGTCCCGCCATTCAGGGCTAAAACGTGTAAGAACTTGCGCTCTTTTTCAGTCTACCCATTGCCTGATATCTATTCCATTTAACCACTCATAAGGTACCCTAGCAAAGCTTTAACTAAGTATGCATATGCCAAGAGATAAGAGAGTCTAGTGTGGTGCTTCATACAAATTGACGATTATAGCGTGACGCTAAGCGGTTAGCCGCTAGGCGCGTGCCGCCGGGAATGGCCTTCTCCCTTTCCAAGGCGCGCAACAACGCGGATGA
>JARRQF010000528.1:0-3586 GCA_037382065.1 Candidatus Thiodiazotropha sp.
CCACAGCCGTCTCAGGCGGAACCGTGGATGGTGATGGTAGCAACGGGGCACAACCTGTAACAGCTCGTGGTGTCTGTTGGAGTACGCTCACTAACCCGACACTCGCTGATTCCTGTAGCTCAGAGGGTACTGGATTAGGGGCCTTTGTTAGCAATATCACTGGCCTGGTTCCATCAACCCTCTATTATGTCCGGGCATTTGCCACCAATGATGTCGGTACTGGTTACGGACCACAGATCAGTTTTACTACAGCAGCAGATGATGGAGATGGAGTTGCCGTGGCCGTTGAGGATGCAGGTCCGAATGGTGGTGATGGCAACAATGACGGGACAGCTGACAGTCTTCAGACCAATGTCACCTCTCTGCCGAATGCGAATGGGGATGGCTATCTCACGTTGGAGATAGGTGGGGGTTGTGCTAACGTGCAAGCTGTAGCAGCGGTAACCCTTGCTTCCATGCCAGCGGGCGATCCATTTGGCTATGACTACCCCTATGGATTACTTGAGTTTACTCTACCCTGTGAGACGGCGGATATTACAATCTATTATCACATACCAGGAGTGACCTCCCTGGTTTCAAGCGATTACAGAAAATATGGCCCAGTACCACCTGGTGGCGCTTCGGCTTCCTGGTATACACTGCCTGGTGTGGTGTTTGGAACAGCCAATGTGGCTGGGTCAACTGTCCCAACGGCAAGCTTTTCCCTTGCAGACAATTTGCTGGGCGATGATACTGGGGATGATGGTGTCATTGTGGATCAAGGTGGGCCGGGTTTTCCTGCAGCAGCGTATTCAATTCCAACGCTATCCAATTTATTGGTTCTCCTGCTTTCCGTTCTGTTAGCAGTGGTAGGGATATTTTCTATTCAGCGGATAGAGGAAATCGCAGACATCCATAAAACATGACAATCAGAAGGACTTCAACCTCCGCCGAACACCTGTCAATGACCAGCTCCAGGGTGCAGTATTCTGAGACAGTATCGACCGGGGTTGGATCATCGGCGCAATTACAGCCTGCGATGATACCGGAGTAGAACACTCCCACGCGCACTTTGTTGTAGCCAATGAACTCCACGGCATCAAGGAACATGACCTGGATAGGCTCATCACTGACCTGGCTGCTCTGTTGCAATGGCTGCTGCAGAGGGAGTTCGTGATGCGGCAGGTCCTTGAGCGCCTGTTTGGTTTTGAAATGGCGATTGTGCTGGGGGAACACTGTCCTCAGAGCACTCATCCTACATCACCTTACCTACCACAACTTCCAGCATCATGATCGCGAGTACGTCACAACCATACCTCTGGTAGGTTGCGTCGTAGAAGCCTTTGATATCCATGTCAAACACGTAGCTGACTTTCTTGACCGTGATCGCCATGTACAATGCCTTATCTTTACGTGCTACAGCACGTATCCGGGCGCGCCAACTCTCCGATCCCGCCGGCCTCTGCGTGCCGGCTTCAGGAGTGACGTCCGGATTTTTCTTCGCCGAGGCCCTTCGCTCCACCGACTCCCCTATCGGCGTCCTATTCGGGGGGCCGATTTTGTTCGCTGGCTTCTTCACTACTATGGCCTCGTCCGACTCCCCGGTGGCTTGACGTCTGGGGTTATTCGCTGTTCTTATCCTTTGCTGCCTCTATGATTTACCTGGCAGCATGTTGCCTGAACCAAGCTGGAAGGCCAGGAGGGCAGTGGAAGAGAGTAGATTCAGCTGAAAATCCAGGGAGTAGAATCGATTGAGGCAGGATAGACGGATGTTTCCGCTATATCCTGCCTCCAGTTTTCAGCCTTGATATACAGGGGTGTTGCAGTTATTCTCCTTATACTTATCCGGAACTGCGAGGACGCCTTCGACTCGCGCTAGAGAGTCTGCACAGTAGCCATATCGCTGAAGCCATCAGTCAAACAGGCAACACCAGTACTGAGCTGGCAACGATCCTCTCCCGCATGGTCGATGAAGTTGATTACCCGGCCATCCTGGCAGCACTGAAAGAGGTTTAATCGCACAATGAGTGATTTGCCCGCCTCTCCCCCGAACGACCCGAAGGAGAGTGAAAGCCGCTATCGCACGCTGTTTGAGAACTCCCCCGTTTCGATCTGGGAGGAGGATTTTTCCGCAGTTAAAACCCTTTTCGATCGACTACGCCATGAAGGCGTAACAGACATTGTACCCTACTTCAATCAGCACCCGGAAACTGTCCGGCAGTGTGCCGATCTCGCTAAAATCATCGATGTAAACCGCGCCTCCCTGGACCTCCATGGTGCTGCCAGCAAAGAGGAGTTGCTGGCAGGACTGGCCAACACCTTTACCCCCGAGTCGTTCGACACCTTTCGTGAGGAACTGGCCTGTCTGTGGCATGGAGAGACAGAGCATCAGCGCGATGCGGTGGTCAAAACACTGGCTGGTGAACCGCGTAATGTCACTATCTCTTTCACTGTCTGTCCCGGCCATGAAGAGACACTTGGCAGAGTTTTTGTTTCACTCATCGACATCACCAAACGCAAACAGGGCGCAGAGGCGCTCGTCATTAGCGAACGGCAATACCGCACTTTAGCCGGTGTCTTACCGGACAATATCATCCGCTATGACCATGAAGGCCGAGTTACCTATCTCAATCCGGCCCTCGAAAAAAACCTGGGCATACATGCCAGCGATAGAATCGGCAAACGTGTGCGTGAATTCCATACCGATGGCAGTTATGAAGCATACGCTCAGGCTATCGATACCGTTCTCGCTACTGGAGAAATACTCGAATTCGAATTCATTCTGCCCAAAAGCGATCCACCGCACATACATGCCATCCGCATGGTGGCCGAGCATAACGAACGAGGTGAAATTACCGGCGCACTGGCCATTAGCCATGACATCACCGAACTAAAACAAAAAGAAAAGGAGCTACTAGCCAGCGAACAGCAATTCCGCAGTCTGGCGGAAAACTCCCCCGATAATATCGTCCGTTATGACCATCAATGCCGCCTCATTTACTACAACCCCATGATGGCGCAGAGCATGCCTTTCGATGCAGAGATGGCCCTCGGCAAGACACCAATGGAGCTCAGCTTCGGCGGCCCTGAAGTCAGCGCGGAGTACGAAAAGCACATCAGGCAGGTACTGCAAAGCGGTGAGTCAAGTGACATGGAAATAACTGCACCGTATGCTCAAGGCGAGCTGCGTCACAATCTTGTCCGCTTTGCCGCAGAGCATGACACTCAGGGTGAAGTATCTGGCGTACTCGCTATCGGACGAGACATCACCGCGCTCAAACATGCTGAGCAGGAACGACAGCTTCATACTGATTTCCTCGCCAAACTTGATCGAATCAACCGCGCTATTCAAGGCGCCGAAGATATCGAAACCATGATGGGTAACGTACTCCACGAAGTACTGAATATTTTCGAGTGCGACCGCGTTTATTTGCTCTACCCCTGTGATCCCTCAGCAGAGTCATTTTCTATACCGATGGAACGCACCCGTCCTGAATTCCCAGGCATGAGTACCAGCAGCACCAAGATTCCGATAGATGCAGAAATATCAAATACGCAGGAATTACTCCTGCACAGTTCTAGCGCGCTCCAATTTGGTCCTGGAACA
>JARRQF010000529.1:0-5419 GCA_037382065.1 Candidatus Thiodiazotropha sp.
CAAGGGCCATGTCATATCCAGTCACCAATGCAATAAAATTATCAAAAGTTTCATCAACAAGATACATTCCAGGTCTTGTTGCTACTTTCTTCATCAAAGAAATGTGATTCATCATCTTGAGTGCTAACAGTTATATTAACGAGACCCCTTGTCTCGTTATACATTTTTATGTGTTTTTTTGATAGCGATACACATTCGTGTTTCTCTCAACAAAGCCAACTTTTTTATAGAGAGCATTTGCTGCTACTCGTGACGGCCTTGAAGTCAAGTCTACCGTCTTAGCTCCGAGCTTTGACGCTAGATTAACAGCGTATTCACTTAGCGCAAAGCCAACCCCTTTTCCCCTAGCGCTTTCACTTACCACAACATCTTCAATCCAGGCGCGCCTTCCGGTAGGTATTGTAAATACGACTAAAGTAAGGCTGCCAAATATAGCTCCTTTTTCTTCAGCCACTAAAAGGTATACGCAAGGAGACTTAATGATTTCGCTAAGCTTTTCTTCAGAAAGTAAAGCCGCCGTCGACGAGAGTTGGGTAATAAGCTCATTCAAAGACTTCAATATAAACTCTGAAACGTCAGTTACTTGTTTTATTTCCATGAGTCACCCGGACACATAACAGTTATATTAACGAGACCCCTTGTCTCGTTATACATTTTTAGGAGGCATTTAGCCAACCTTGCTCAACGGCATATTCAAGTTTTGCAACAAACCAGCCATGAATTTCAGGGCTTTCACTCTCTATAAACTGATGCATTTTTAATACTTGGTTTTTATGTATTCCATTGTCCTTCCATGCACGTCCCTCACTAGTAATGTTATGAAGGAATGGCAATAAACTATCTCAAATGATGACTGTCCCGGTACTTGGTAACTACTTCACCACCAGACGAGTTAGTTGTTGATGAGAGAACACCACCATGCTTGCTCAAACCTCTATTTGGAACATTTCTTAATCAATTACAACAAAGAATCCCCAACTAGCTCCTCAATACTCGCACAAGTTAAAGTCTCGTTTTGATTAAAGTGCTCAACAAACTCCTTCCCTGTCAGAGCACTTTTGTTGATTCGCTTTCGAACTAAGTCCTCGGAATACTGTAAATCAATACGAAGGTCAATCAAAGCTTGTCTGTCGGGAGAGTCATCCCCTAGTAAATACGAATCTAAGGTTCTCAAATTCGCATAGATATACACCAACTCTTCATCTGACAAACAATTCTTCCGATCTAAAGCTGATGCCAATACCCCGCTAGATAGAGCCGGTCGTTCTACACCCCCAATTGCACTGTCATCAAGGTTAATCGTACTAGTAGACCGGAGTTTATCCAACACCGTTTCAATAGGTGTTTTGGATGACAAATAGCCAACAAGACCGGTCCAATCATCAAGTGAACGATCAATTGACAATTGCAACTGCCTAAGAAACAAGTACAAACCCAGTAAAAATTTCTTGTCGAATGCTTTTATCACTGTTCCTACTCCCAAAATTTCCACCATGAAGATTGTTTGAAGAATACGAGGACACTCACCATTTAACCGCTGTTGCGAAAGCGCTGTCATTTAAAATAACCATCTGATTTTGAATGGCTTTAGACTATCCCAAACGGTGACTGTCCAGGTACTGACCATCGCCACCGTCTTCGGGTTTATCGGCGTGACGGATTTCTCGTTGCTAACGTGCGACAGCCGTGGTGAATCGCAGGAGTTGGCCGAAGCAGCACTAAACAGATGCCACGAAGGCATCGACAAACTGAGCCCCGTATGGTGAAAGGGTTGCTAAGCAGCACCTTTGGTACAATTCGTCTGAATGCAATAGGAGGTTATTTCGTGAGCGACAAATTTTGGATGGCTCTTGGAATTATCAGAAGTAAAGCAAATCAGGAATGGATTTCTCCATCGCCTTTTCTTCCGATGTTCAACTTTCATGAGATGCACGAGTCGGGCGTGATACATGCTCGGCCCGAGGAGATCATCGCTGCGATTTCTGCGCTGGATATGCGCGATGACCGCGTCGCCGATGTGCTG
Source organism: Candidatus Thiodiazotropha sp. (assembly GCA_037382065.1). Classification (GTDB taxonomy): domain Bacteria; phylum Pseudomonadota; class Gammaproteobacteria; order Chromatiales; family Chromatiaceae; genus Thiodiazotropha. The sequence goes on from JARRQF010000529.1 coordinate 2,024, forward strand.
TTATCCATCCGAGAACTGCCATCGAAAATATTAATGAAGTTCAGCAAACGGAAGCAGCTGCAGGAGGTCGCACCATTCGGCTTTGATGCCTTCACTTTACTTGAGCGCACCGCCCATGAAATTTCCTTGGGTTTGGCAGGGCGTTTCTGGCGACCTGACCTGGATATTTGCCACATTCACAGCGCCCAAGAATTTATGGACTTAGACGATCTGCGAGTGGCCAAACTGGTGTTGCGCTTCAAGGTTATCGCGCAGCAACATGGTACCCACTCGCTTCGGACCGAGACCTTCGTGTATTGCGGAAATTCACGGACAAAGATGTTGTTTACTCCCTACTGGCTCACTATCCGCTTGGCCAGTGGATGGATGCGGCGCCGTACCTTGGCGTCAATACAGCGGCAGCTTTCCACGGGTACCGCCAAGGAAGCTGCGCATGAATAGCGCGCCCCGGGTGTCGGGGCTGGGACGCAAGCAATCATGACGAAGCCAGCCGCTTCACTGTCCTAATACGAGGACACTTACCATTCAAACACTGCTGTTAATGTAGTGGCATTTGAAATAACCATCTAATTTTGAATGGCTTGAGACTATCTCAAACGATGACTGTCCCGGTACTTTGATTAGACGCTTGGATGGTAGTGAAGTTTCGTAGTGAAGTTTCAGTTCCTGCTCATGAGGGCATAGTTTATCGGGGGATTCGGCCACCAGAAGGAGTAAGTTTTGAAACGTATGTCGCTAACATTATCGAGAATGGTGGATTTCTTCAAAAAGGAACGAACTTTGAAATATCTAACCAAGTGGCACAAGGGCCAAACAGCGGTTTAGCTGGCGCAACTCAAGATCAGAGGAATGCTGCGTTGTTTTCCTTAATGGATAGGAATGGTACTCAATTTAATCAAGGGTTGCTGATAAAAACGAAAAAAAGCCTTCTATCTTACGATACTCTGCAAGCATATGAATTGGCTGGACATAAAATTCCCAGTTCTGGAGAAATGGAGTCCTCTATACATTCTGGACTACCACTCGAGTATATTGAAAACTAAAGTTTCACGCTTTTTTAGAGCGAATAATGTTTGTTGCTAGGGTCTAGGTATTTTAGTGAGGATTTTCGTGAATCTAGGCAAACCCTAATAAATTATTTGTTAATCGATGGAATACTGCAAAAGGTCAAGACTATTATAAAGAGATTTTGAGTAATCTACATGACTATGATTTACTGACTAAAATCGCGAATAAATATTTTGGTATTATTGATGAATATTTGGATTTACGAGGTATAGATCTTCATGGAAGAGACCTTTCAAATGCAGACCTAACCTATTGCGATTTAAGATATAGTGATTTTAGTAATATTGTCGCTACAGAAGCAATTTTTGCATTTTCAAACATTTCCGATTCTCTTTTTGAGCGAGCAGAATTTAATATCTCTACACTTGCAGAAATCACCGCAAAAAATGTACTTTTTAGAGAATCCGTAATAACAACAACATCTTTTAACCATTCTATACTGTGTGGGAGTGATTTTAGTTTGGCTCGTATCAATAGGACAGACATGGTTCTTTGCGATTTCGAAAACTGTATTTTGGATAAAATTGAACTAGATGATGTATCCCTTAGTTCCACAAAAATACCTAAGAGCCAAAAGAAGTGGATAATCGCAAATGATGGAAAATATGATGACGACCCGAGAAATATAGAATGGATTTAATGTAAAGTGAGCGCGGCGAACCACAAATTGGCGGAACGTAGTTTTGTCCCTTGCTGCTGATTGTTAGAACACTTCACCGCTTTAGTTTAAATACGATACTGACCTGTTTTTTTATTTCTATAGCTCAATATCAAATTGGTCACATAAATACTTGGCTTTATCTTTAGCATCACTCACTGCTTCTTGAGTCGCTAACTTCTTATATAAATCAATAGACGACGATTCCATTTTAATCTCAGTAATTTCATTGATTGGAACATCTATAAGCATCTGAATTACTTCATTAAATTTATCTATCTCTTGTATCGCAATCTCAATTTCCCTTGAAACCTCATAGCCCTTCATAGTGTAGCCACTCCCGCCACTCCACTCACGATATGGTTTGACGGTGATATTTGATGATTTTTGACTTTCCCTGGAAACTCCCAAACTCAGACATTTCTCTATCATCAATTTTGATCGTGAATCAACATTATCTTTGGCAGAAGCTAATATCTCATCGTGCTTCTTTATTTTAAATTTAATTTTTGCGCTATCAGGCTTTACTGTAACTTTAGATTTCCCATTTACCGAGATATTCTCAAAATCGTATTTTTCAGATCTCATAGATAACTCCTAAAATCGGCCTTGTGTTCTAACGCCTCAAACACCGGCGTGGTGAAGTTGGCGGATTTTTTGGAACAAAAAAGGTGACAGCTTTACCATGTCCGTGTGCTTTGACTTGTTAACTTTGCCACTCAATTTTGCAGCCTTTTTTCGATTCGGATGTGCTGGTTTCGTCAAATATATGTTTTACTATTTTTTCACCATCGGATGTGTAAACATCAAAGTCTCGAACTGCACCACTTATGATTGGTACTACATACGATATATACCAATTTAAATAAGATGAACCACTAAGCATGTGTTCTTCAAGTTCAACAACATCATTGAAAGCTAGAGCTCTCGCATGTAAATCATGGAAAATCACTTCAATTAGAAGAATTTGAGATTCGCCTATAGACCAATCTGATACTATCTCAGGCAGGACATTTTCAAAAGAATCAGCTGGTCTCCGGTTGTGCCACCGAAACTCTTTCTCTAGTGTGTATTTGTCATAAGCCTCTCCTACTTGCTTTTCCACAAGCGGAATTGCTTCTTGAATTATTTTTCTTAACTCGATGCTCATATGAAGTTAACGTTTAGCTCAGTGGTGCGAGCGGAGCGAACTTCCACTGGAGCCATTGGTTATGGCATTAAAGACTAAACCATAGGAATAAACTTTTATTGGATAATTTAGATATTTTGGCATATTCAACAATTTGACTGATGAAGAGTTCTGCATCTTGTAACTTCCAACCATCCATTTTCAATTCGTCAGTTTGCACCCAGAGTTTTGCAACCTCTTTATATCGTTCCTTTGAAAGTGAAGCGATAGCATCGGTAACTTTGTCCGGAAAGATAAAGACCCAAGGGCCATCTTCTTTATTTCCACCAAGCAACTTAAATGACTGCATCAACTCGTTTGAGTAATTTTCTCCCGTGATGCTGCAATAAAGAGTGGAAAGTTTGATAGTTTCAATACCTTTCCACCCTTCAAGAGTTTTCCATTCCTCAGACGGGCGAATAGACTCACCTATTTGCGGTGCGGCCTCTGGTGGTGCTATTACGAAGTCACTTAACACTCCCATTCTTGTTTCCTATTGTTG
>JARRQF010000530.1:0-2522 GCA_037382065.1 Candidatus Thiodiazotropha sp.
ATTGAGTAGCTTGGTTTATACCGAGCGTCTACATAGGCTTTGCGAAGTAATTTAAAGTTTTCTTTTTCTTCTTCTGTGGAACGTGGAAATATTGTTAAGAACCTCGGCTCTATACTTGATACCCTCTGGCCTAATTTCTCTATATCATGCGTGCTGGGTTTATACCGAGTAAACGATAATAGAATTGCACCATAGAAACTTTCAGCTGCTTGATGCAATAGAAATGCAGCTTTATTATTTTCCTCTTCATTAAGATAAAATCTGAATCCCTTCAAAAATCCTTTCGCGCTATCAAACCAATATTCAAAATCCTCTTCAGCCAATTTTTTCCTTTCTTTAGGGCTTATTTCAATTGGCTCTGCCAATTGAAATTTTCCAGAATCATAGAGCAAAATCCCTTCACGCTCGATGTCAATATAGAAATACTGACTTTTTCTTAAACGTCGATTGACAAACTGGATATCTTCTGCAATTAGACTGACAGGGGTTCGGTGAATAGTTTTAGACAAGCGCTGAGAAAGTTGGTTGTTTTGCTCAATTCTATCAGCTTGACGGGATGTCTCTGTGACCACAAGAAGATCAAAATCACTCTGATAGCGATACTGGAGGGTTTCTGGGTCGAGATCCTCTACCCAGTCACCACGGGCATAGCTGCCGAATAAAATCAGCATTTCAAGATCGATTTCTTCTTGAATGATCTCTATAACTCTTTGTAATTCTTGTTGTTTCTGCTCTGGCAGGTGATCAAGTGTTGTTTTCATCCCTTTATGATAATCCTTGTTCAGATATCTTCAAAGTGCGGGGTAAATTAAGTGACAGAACATCGTCCGCAACGGCAGGAAGTAGCTAGCACCATAATTTGCGCAAACAAATTTGGTGACAGATGCCGGAGGCCCGATTACCTGGCCTTGCTAAGGTCTGCCTGTTAATTGCGCAATCTCTTCGATAATTGCGGTTAAACTTTTATTACTAATCGATTTAACAATATACTTTTGTTGGTCTACTTCGTTTTTAATTGAACTGTTATAGAAGTCAATTATCTTCTTTTTTGTCCATCTCTTATCTATTGATAAAGGAGTAATAACATCGTGTTCTGGGTAATATGACCATCCTTCAGCGGCCGAATCAATGATTTGATATGAGCTCTTTTTTTGAAAAATCTGTTTCTTTATCCATTTCATAACTTCGCTATCACTCATTGCTCCAACCACAATCGTATCGGATGCCAGTAATAATGGAAATTTTGGTTTTCTAAACTGATATTGAACCATATAAAATTAAAAAAGCTTTATCTCTCATTCGTTCTCTGAGGTCATAACGCCACTGTATGGGTTGGGGTAAAGTGGCGGAGCCACCCCAAAATGGAGCGAAGCAAAAAAATGTCCCTATGAGAGCCTTGTTATGCGATGCTACAAAAGTGATATTGCGTATGTAAGCGTTGCTAGGGCAAATATTGGAATTGAAAACGCAACAGGAAGTAAGATATTTTGCAAACTCTTCGACTTTTCGAGAATAGACAGAATTTGAACTACTGAATTGAGCATGGTCGGCACCCTTAGCTGAGTGATCCCGACCCGAGGGGAAATTTTTCCAGTCTTGGGTAAACCCCGACTTCAGCGGTCATGGATGCAAATTGAAACTAAACATTAGCTAATCTCATTTCTTTTTTCAAGCATTAACGATCTTATTTTAAACCCATGTTTCGACTACGCATAACGCTCAGCTCACCCGACGAAAACTACAAAGCGGTTTTTGATCGGGTGGAGCGCTGTGTTATATTTCATTGTACTCAGACCTAATTAAACCGAAGCACTTAAGGTCATGAAAACGGCCTTTCCAATATCCGCTTTCTCTTAACAAACCTTCTTCTTTAAACCCAAGCTTTCTGAGAATCGCTTCAGAAGCATTGTTTTCGGGTAAGGTGTCAGCTTGTATTCTATTTAACTCTCCGCAAGGTAGCTCGCCCGAATAGGCGAATCTTATTATTTCCCCTACTGCTTCTGTGGCGTACCCATTGTTCCAATATTTTTTTGATATGTCATAACCAATGACCGTACTTCTCATTTTGATGTTCCATGAGTTAAAGCCACATGTGCCTACAAACGTACCACTTGCCTTTAACCGTATAGCCCAGCGAATACCTAAAGATTCATTAAACCTTTTTTGGAATAGCTGGATTATGGATTTGGCTTGGTCTTCTGCCGTAAACGCTTCCAGATCGTAGTACTTAACTACATCTTTATCTGAAAAGTGGTTGAACAATGACTCGGAATCCTTTGAGTTTAACTCGTTCAATATCAATCTATTGGTTCTTAAATTTGGAAACTTCAATGCACTCCCCATGAAATATAACGCCGCCGCTCACAGGCAAAAGTGCGAGCGCGAGCGAGTAATTTTGTCGTATGACCGGCATGGTAGCTGGCTAGCTGGTGAAAATCCAGTCATGGCCCTTGGAAGAAGGGAACATGTAGGCGAAGGCAAGGGTGCCCGAAGAAACGCCCGTGCGCACCTCAAGGAGGAGG
>JARRQF010000531.1:0-3585 GCA_037382065.1 Candidatus Thiodiazotropha sp.
CCTGCACATCCATGTGCCCGCGACACTTGTGCATCCCTGCACGGCGCGCAACGACGCGGAATAGCCCGCTATTCCAAGGAGTTGCAACGCCGCCATGTGCCGCCACAAGCGTGCCATTCACGTTGTAGCGTGATTCCCCAGTAGGTGACCATAACCATCGAAGCTATTTTCTTTAAAATCAGAAACCTGTTATTAGAATGGAGCGGTCAACTGATTTTTTTAGGTTTAAACCTAAAAAGATCATGAAATGTGTCATGCGAATGCCTGCCGCTTTCTGAGATTGAGTGGGTATCTTGACGAGTCCCATAAGATTAACGTAGTGCGATTGCTTAGGGAGGAGAGGGAGCTGAAAAATGTTCAGCTTGAATGGGCGTATTTCTTTAGCCGATAGGCAAGTTGTGGGCGGGTTATTCCTAGCATGCGGGCAGCTGAACTGAGGTTGCCTTTTGCGCGTGTTACTGCATGGTCAAGCAGCTGGTTTTCGAGTGCCGCGATGGGAATCTTCTTATCAAGAAGCTGTTCTATAACATGGTCTAGTTCCAGGTTTGGTTGAGTCGTTTGGCTGCTTTCCTGAGAGCTATTGGTTGCCTGTTGCGATTCTATCGTAACGCTGGGGAATAGGTTGGGTAAGTCGATATCTGTACCATTGGTTGCAATGATGACACCCCGTTCGATCATGTTCTCAAGTTCTCTGATGTTTCCTGGCCAGTCATAACTTGTTAAGGCGTTGAGTGCCCGTTCAGAGATGCCGCTGATTCGTTTACCATGCAGGGCACAGTATTTTTCAAGGAAACGATTAATGAGGGCTGGAATGTCGTCTTGTCGCTCTCGTAAGGATGGAATAAGAATGGGGTAGATATTTAATCGATAGTAGAGATCAGCGCGAAATTTTCCAGCATCCACAGCCTGTTGAAGATCCACATTGGTTGCGGCTACCAGGCGAACGTTCACCTTACGTGTTCGGGTGTCACCAAGGCGTTCGAATTCTCTTTCTTGTAAAACTCTGAGTAATTTTACCTGTGCTGCCGGTGAAAGTTCTCCTACCTCATCTAGGAAGAGTGTGCCGCCATGAGCGCGCTCGAAGCGACCGGGGCGGGAGTGTTGTGCGCCAGTATAGGCGCCTTTTTCAACACCAAAAAGTTCTGACTCGATTAACTCTTCGGGAATTGCAGCGCAGTTAATGGCAGAAAAGGTTTTATCGGATCGCGAGCTGATGTTGTGCAAAGCACGAGCAAACATCTCCTTGCCAACGCCAGTCTCCCCAAGTAAAAGCACGGTGACATTGCTTTCACCTGCTTGTTTGAGCATTTTGCATGTATTTAGAAAGGATTGAGAGCTACCTACCATATCACCAATGGCAGCTTCTTCATCCAGGGAGTAACGTAGGTGAGCAACCTCTTCTTGTAGTTTCAAGAGTTGCTCGGCAATATGGTCAGACTTGAAGTATTTGAGGTCTTCTTCGACATTTTCATCCCAATCTTCCACTGGCTTGCCAACATTACGGCAGCGGTAGTCACCTTTGCCACAACACTCTGGTTCTCGATATAGAATGAAACGTCCAACGATCTCAGAAGTATAACCTGTGGCATAACCAATCTGAGTCCAGCAGACCGACTCAGTGTGAACGCCGAATTGCTCGAGATGCTCATCTGCTTCGTAGGAGTGTTCCCAGATTAGGTCGCCGTAATACTTTCCACGCTCAATGTCGATGTCGATTTGGATCGGCGTCACTTTAACAATGCCTTCAAGCATGTGCAGCTTTGGCCCCATCAGCATTAACTCTTCATCTGAGGCGTTTGGTAATAATCTGCGCGAAAGTTTGGCGTCTCGAATTCCAGAGGCATATCCCATGCGTGTCAGCAGGCCCCTGGCACGCCCGATACCCAGTGTATCGATCAGCTCTTTACGTAGGGATCCCATTGCGCTCACATGGAGCATGATCATGCGATGATCACTAAGTCGAATCCGACCCTGCTCAAGCGAGAGTGTCAGTTCGGGAGGGAGGTCGAATTGATCGCTTAGGTCAATGTTAATCGTCATAGGGCTGTGTTTAGGTAGATTGATCAAATAGTAAAATAAATAGTGATCATTTGGTAAAATTTAATTATATGATCACTATTATTAGTGTGTCCAGTGTATATGTCGCTATATTGCACGGAGAAAAAACGACCAATATCGAAAATATCGATAAAAATAAATATAACGATATAATATTAGGGATTACCCTGATAAATTGATCATATGGTAAATATAAATTTATCATTTGATTAAAATTCTGGGCTTCTTGTTATTGCTTTATATTCTTATGAATCAAAATTGTGCAGCAATATCGCTTGTTGGCACATATTCTGCTCTTCTCTCATTCAGGTGTTTGTGCTTTTTGCTCATTTGAGCATCTGCCAAGCGCTATTTTCGACTGTGAAACAAGAGACGGCAAATAACGTTATGAGTTACCAGGTGACAATCGAGAATACCAGTGAAAGCTTCCGTTGTACTGAAAGCCAGCATTTGCTTCAGGGAAAAAGCGCAAGATGAGTCGGGCCTTTATCAGTCAGGCAGACGAATCCAATAATCTAGTACTGGCTTGTTGCTGTTTCCCCACTAGCGATCTATCACTCATCGCTATCGAAAAAATGGAAAAAGCTCTGGTATCAAATCGATCTGAAGGTGGATCGGTTTGACTCTGTCTTGTTTGAGTCGGTTAACCAGTCCGTATCACGGGCTTGCATACACAAGCGATAGTTATTGAGAGGATCTTTATATGGCATTTAAAGGCGTACTACGTCCCGGTTTGGTTCAGATACAAGTGCTGAATATGGATGAGGCCATTAATCATTACCAGAACATTCTTGGCTTGGAACTCGTCAGTAAAGAGGCTGACGGCCGTGTCTATTTCAAAGGGTGGGATGAGTTTGATCACCATAGTGTGGTGTTACGGCCATCAGAAAAGGCAGGCTTGGACTTTGTCGCCTTTAAAGTGGATAGCAATGAGTATCTTAAAGATATCGAGCCGAAGATTGTCGATTGGGGGTTGGCTGTGGATCATGTTCCAGCTGGTGAGCAGCCTGGTGTAGGCCCGCGTATCGGTTTTACCCTACCCACAGGGCATCGGATTGAACTTTACCATGAGATTGAGCAGGCAGAGTGTTGCCCTGGAGTGAAGAATCCCGATATCTACCAAGAGCGTCCTCGTGGAATGGGTGCCAGTCGCTTCGACCATCTGCTTTGCTATGGTCCAGGCATCGGTAAGGCCCAGGCGTTCTTTTGTGATGTATTAGATTTCTACATGCCTGAAAAAGTGGGTATGCCAGAAGGTGATGGGTCGCTTGCTGTCTGGCTTACGACAAGCAACAAGGCGCACGATATCGCTTTCGTTGAGCATGAGGAGCCAGGCAAATTGCATCACATCGCATTTTTACTGCAAGACTGGAATGAAGTGGGGGCGGCCGCAGACATTATTTCCATTAACAATGTTTCCCTAGATATCGGTCCAACTCGTCATGGAATTACTCGCGGTCAGACGATCTACTTTTTTGACCCATCCGGTAATCGCAACGAAGTTTATGCTGGTGGTTATACTGCCTA
>JARRQF010000532.1:0-2514 GCA_037382065.1 Candidatus Thiodiazotropha sp.
CCAGCAAAATAGGAGAACCCTTTTTTATTGGACGATTGGATTGGAAGAAGAAAATAATAGCTCCGCTTGCTCAATCCGTAAAATTGATCATTAAGTCCGAATTAAAATCAAAATGATTCCTGAACGATTGAATTATAGCACAGCATGTGCCAACGTAAATTTTTACAGAATTCCTATATGTTACAATCTTTCGAACCTGTTATTTTGACAAAATACGCAGACCAATTGACAAATATCGGCTTTTGAACTTCACAATTGGAGCGCGAACGCAGAATTCAGCAAGCGCGACAGCATGAGCATCGCCACCCTCGGAGCCTTCGCATACGTGCCACGGCCCTTCGCGCCTGCTGCAATGCCTGGTTCGCGCAAGCAAATCCTTTTCATTGTTTCCTTTAGCCAAACCTTAAGTTGGTCGAAATCTATATACACTCAAGTACACAAACCGTTTCGTCATTCAAATATAGGAAGGAAAAGATAGCTCCGCTTTCTCATTCCATAAAATTGATCACTAAGTCCAAATTTAATTCAAAGTGAGACCTGAACGATTAAATCGAAGCACATCATGTGCCAATGTTAAAAACTTAAACATTCCAAGATATTGGGATAGTCCAGGGTCACCATTTTGACAAAATACGCTAACCAATTGACAAATATTGGTTTTTAATCTCAATAATTAGGGCTTCCTGAATAATTGGCTATATCCTTATGCCACAATGATTGAGCCCCTTATTGGTCACTATAACCGCAAATTGATGTGCATTTAATGATGGCTGAGAGCTTTCCAGGTTGCTATTATCGATAAAACTGAGCCTGCGGAGAAGTAAAAATAATGAAAAAAGAAGGCTCGTGAGCCATTTCTCCAGGTTCATTACTAGAAATACTACTGCGATTGCTGTCTCGGATGTGCAGTCGAGCTTGCTCATGATCTTTGACAAACTGAATCGACGTTTGCCTTGTCCAAATTTTCCTTCAATCGGGATGCGATCAAGTTCGTCCTTACGGACCTGTTGCTGTGCGGCTTTGCGCTCTTCAATCTTTGAAGGCGGCCGGCCCAAGGCGGGTCCGGATAAACGAATGCCATGTTTTTTGCAAAACTTGATATTGCCCCGAGTGCGATAAATTTGGTCAGCATGGATTGAGGCGGGATAGCTACCAAACCGATCTCGGTACGCTTCAGCCTGTTCGATCAGATCGGCCGATTCATTATACGCGTCCCAGTTCAATCGATCTAAAAAGCAATAACCATCAACAGCACTGACTGAGATCTTGGCGCCAAATTCGGTAGCAGCTCCTGCTTTGCCCCGTTTAATGGGGCGGACATGCGGCTGGTATATATTGACGATGCGATCATCAATCCGCTTTGCCTTTTGATCATACATCAACTTTTGCTGGCGATACACTTCGCTGATGACCAACAACAGCTTGTACATGCGCTTTTTAAGCCGCAGCAATGATGTGATTTGCGATAATTTGTCAATCGTTTTCAGGTTCCGTCCAAGATACCCCAGCTGTCGGCGTATGGCCTTGCGCATTTTACTTTTCGACACTTTCTTGCTTTTGGCGATGGCCAAAAACTGTTTTCGTGCTTTTTTACGATAGGTCCGCGGTTTTTTAAGCTCACCTCTGTGAGGCCGATGCAAGATATCAATGATCTTTTCGCTTGTTTGTCTGGCCTCGTTCAGGATCTTAAGATCGGTTGGAAAGGTGATATCAGCCGGTGTGCAGGTGGCATCAATCAACAGCTTTCCCTGGTTGGGTTCTTCTCCAGTGCCAGAGCCTCCACTGTCGCCCTTGTCATCATCTTTTGTTTTCTTTTCGGCAGCTCTGGCTTTTTGATTGACTGTTTCGATAACCTGGCAAATGGCTTTCTTTCCGAAACGCTTTCTAAAATGAACGAACATTGTTGGATGAAACGGCTCTTCATCGCGATAATCGGTAAAGCCTAAAAAGTATTGCAAATAGGGATTTTCACGAATCTGTTCAACCGTCTCTTCATCAGAGGTGCCAAGCTTTTCCTTTATGATCAAGGCACCCAAAGCAATGCGCACCGACATCGCAGGCGGCCCTAATCCGGAACCGGACATATTTTTTGCATAGGCAACTTCAAATTCTTCCCAGGGAACAAACTTGGCCAGCTTCACCCAGCGGTTATCGCTGCGTAGCTTTCCATCGAAAGGAAGATTGAAATTTTCAAACTTCAGCTGTTTCAAATTGTGTTTGTACATGATTTTCCCGGGCAAAAAGTGCAAGGGTTTTTGTGGATTTCAGCGGTTTTTTGATCACTTCTTGTTGTGTTTATAGCACTTTTTCTCTACATTTACAATGCATTACATTTAATTCAGGAAGCCCTATGTAGATTACAATAGCCTCATTTCAGCTTATCCAAAATCTATACCCAGCAAAATAGGAGAACCCTTTTTTATTGGACGATTGGATTGGAAGAAGAAAATAATAGCTCCGCTTGCTCAATCCGTAAAATTGATCATTAAGTCCGAATTAAAATCAAAATGATTC
>JARRQF010000533.1:0-2513 GCA_037382065.1 Candidatus Thiodiazotropha sp.
CGCCAGGGAGAATCGAGCCATGCCGGGCACACTGACCGGCGTCTTTCCCGAACCCGAACCGATAAATAAAATGGTCGGCGTCTATCGACACCGGCCAACATTCACAGCATGCCACTTCGATTTTCTCTCGAAGCATGCCGCCCAGTTCCTTTGGGGGCCTGCCGGGCTTCTCCTGTTCCACACCTTCCCCAGAAGTCTCGATATAAGCTCATGTTCCCGGAAGATACTTGGGGCTAAGGCATTTGACTCCTCGATGCTGCCTGTGGGTTCGGGCGAAACCATCGGCATCTTCAATGTTAATAATTTCTGAACTTACCCTCATACCTCGTTCTTCTTCCTGTCTACGCTTCCTACCCACCATTACTGATGCGCACGCAAGACTCGGTTACTCTCTACCTGCCGGTTCGAGAGGCGGGCCTTTCACCCGCTTGGAAAGCATGCAGCTTTCAGGACGCACGCCCGCAGTTTCACCCGGGAGCGCGATGATCGCGCCGTGATCTTCGTTCAGATGCGGATTAGCGATTGAGTTAATAGCCAAAACTATTGACGATTGCGCAAATACCGCAGCCTGGCGGCGAGACACGTGCGAAGGCGCGCTCAACGCAGGTCGATAACACTTTGTACTTCGCAAATATTCCAAGAATAACTTTACAAAAAATCCAGGTTGATATCATTTTAAAGTAGCCGGGTGAAACATGCGGTCTAGAAACCGTTGACACGGATTTGCGGTGATTTGTGTTTATTCGCGTTATTTCTCTTAAGTAAGTGTTGTTTAGGTCAGACCCTTAACTTCTTAAATTCTCCCTATACGTCTGTCGACTATTTTTACAGTCTTTTGTCAGAATTGTTTCAAAATCGCTTGTAAATTTAGAACGAAAATATTAATTAAACATCCGACAGTGTTTTATTTGAAGTCTAACCATGCGTAATTTAAGCAATAATCTTTTTGATATACATCACTGAAATATTTTGTCGGGATAATTTACTTTAATCAATTGAACGATGAACAAGATTGGGTGCTTTATCTGTAAATGCAGATATTTCACTCGTAGGCATATTTAATGCAATAAAATTGATTAAGTAATTTTGGCTGGCAATCAATTTGTCATCTCAAGCGAATATCGCTATTGACAGCCAATTTTTAGGCTTGCTGTATTTAATCATTAGTTTAATTCATATCTGAATAAAGTGATTTCGACAAATAAAGGATGAAAAGCACATGAAACTAATTAATAGATTTTCTATGGTTATTGTTTTTTGTTTGTTATCTTTTATGCTGAAATATGCTTACGCAATGCCCTTTGAATACAGCTTGGAACGCTTTGAAGTGATAGGTAATATAGATGGCTACATTGTCGATGAGTTTAATGATGACATGATTGAGCCATGGAAGATCAATAGAGGTACTGCTACTGAATCCAGTGGATTGCTTACACTAGCAAACCCAGGTGAGCGTGAAACTTATCAGGAAAATAATTACATTGTTACACTCGAACAGAGCGACGTAACAAATTATTTTAACACAGACTCTTCCATACGTGTCGTGGATGGGGAAGGTGACTTTGAAGCAACATCGACGTGGGTATCTGACCTCCCACGCTTGAATCAGTGGTTCCAGATGGAAGTTAATATCGGAAAGGGTGAAAATTTACATTTTGAAGAAGTCATATTAGAAATACGTAATGCAGACTTGAGCTTAGCCGAAGTTGGTGAACCGACAGGACTAGCAGTTACATTTAGCTATAATTATTTGGAAGATTTCACAGTTAATCAACTTTATTACATTACAGAAGAAGACGCTGGCAGTAATATTCTGTTATCACTTATTTTTGACGATAGTTCGAACTTGTTTACAGGCGAATTCAGCCTAGATGGAGGGGCAACATACCAAAGCCCATTTTATCCCTATCAAACACATGTTGATGAGGGTAGGTTTTCTGGTTTTGGTTTAACTGCATATTCTATGGAAATTCAAGCTGTTCCAGAACCATCTACCTTGCTTCTTATTCTAGTTGGATTCGCTGGACTTGCGGTTACCAAATACTACGCGCCCCCTCTTGTGACTACTATTAAACCGGCAACTAAATATACAGGGATCAGGCCCACGAATACTATGTAATATCTTGATAATGCATTTTTTATCAAGACCTAATCAAAAAAGTGCTTAACTCTCATGTTTCACCCGGCTACTTTAATTGGATACCAACCTAAGGTTTTTTAAAGCTATTCTTGGTATATTAGCAAAGTGCAATGAATCGAACACCGATGTGAAAACCTAAAGAATTGAGGTTCGATCAGTATCATCCTCATATGTCACCTCTCGTCGGTCACCAATTATAAGAAGAATAAACGCCCCCCTGCCCATCAAGGCAGAAAACTGGTAGCCAATACGCTTGTAACTCCCGTCTATCCGACCTCAAACTTCCCAACTCTCAAGGTTTCCGGCTGAATCAGCCCTCCCCCCTTGCCTTGCTGACCCTCCGGCTTGCTTCAGGCAACAAGCCACCAAGCAA
>JARRQF010000534.1:0-2513 GCA_037382065.1 Candidatus Thiodiazotropha sp.
GGATAATTGTACCGGTCGTTTTTGGGAGGGCCGATACAAATCCCAAGCATTATTAGACGAGAAGGCCCTGGTTACCTGTCTTGCGTATATTGATCTCAATCCCATTCGAGCTAAAATGGCAGAGACACCTGAAAAGTCTGAATTCACTTCAATATCTGACCGAGTGGCTAAGCTAAAACGCGGTATTAGCCCTGATGATAATGACCATACCGGACAGCCCCCTCATCTACACCCTTTTGTTGGTAATCTTCGAGATGAAATGCCCAAGGGCTTACCATATCATTTGACCGATTACATGAAACTGCTTGATTGGACCGGTAGAGCGATCTTAGAAAATAAGCGAGGCTTCATTTCTAGCGATAAACCTACGATGCTGGAACGATTGAAGATAGACCCAAAAAACTGGCTCTATATGACACAGGAGTTCGAGAGTAGCTTCAAAGGTCTGGTCGGTGCTATTAATACCCTTAAAGCAGCCTGCAAGCAGTTTGGCTATCGCAAAACGCCCAATCTTACTTCTTGTCATCAGATGCTGATGTAACATCAAACAGCACACCAATCTATTCGGATAATCAGCAGCAGCTGAGGGATGATGGTGTCTTTCAACTGACAATTCATGCTTAAAATATCTATTCCCGCCTAATTTCTCTACTTTTACAACAAAAAAATGGGTCGTGTTATCGGCAGGATGGGATATTGCCATATTAACGATGTTTATTTTATGTTTTTATGTCTGGGCTATTTTGAGTGGGTGTCTTGGCTTAATAGTATCGATCTTCATATCCTGCTATCGCTGTTCAAATATGCAAAAAGAAATCGCCCGCAAGAGAGATGTGATCCTATTAACGGTTTAGGGAGTTTAATTCCTTATACTCATTTACAGATCTTCGGCGGTTTTTCAAGGAGGCCGGGATCTTTCGCGGGATGCGCTGTTTGGTTTGGTATTTTATTAATGTCTATCAATGGTGATAAGCGTGATAACAACAGATTTGAAAAATTCCTGACATCTCTCTCATCTCTGTTGATAGGCTGAAAAAATCCTATGGAGTAAAATTATGAGCAGTAACTTAACATGGTTAATAAATGGAAATCAGAAGCAGTCTGATGCCACATTTATTTTACACTCCCACTATATCCCTTCTTTTTTTCGTAGATCCTTTCGCATCACATCTCATGTGTGCGTAATCACATTGATGCTGACCGGACTTAATCTAAACCAGAATGCTCGAGCGGATGAATCAGTTGACCCTTCTGCGTCAGACTCACATGAAGAGCTCATCGCCATCGAGATTACAGGCTCGGAAGAGAGTTCAACCGATCAGTCACGCCCCGGCCCGCAGCCAGGCGCAATGCCGGCTTCTTTTCTCACCGCCAATATCTGCGGTTCGTCGCGCTCCGAGTATTGTAAAGGCGATCCCTTACCCGCACTGGTGAAATATATCAAGGAACATAAGCCAACCGCCTTTGCACTTCAGGAGGTGTGTGGCTGTCAGGCCAACGAATTAAGCAGGATGCTACGTAAGCAAGGGCTTGACTATGTGCAACGTTATAAAAACCTAACTCCTGGAGGCGTCGCGCTCAACTGTGAAGAAGATGCATGGCTTGGGGAAGGTATTGCTCTTTTCCATGCGGGTGATACATTAGGTGACATTCAGGAAGGGATCTATAAAGAGTTGGTCAATATCATCCATTGGGATGTTAAGTGGCCACGCATCCATGGGAGTATTAAGCGGCCACGCGGCTACGTCTGCGTCAAGGTACCTCAACCTGAGTTTTGGGCTTGTGCTACCCACATCGAAGTCAAGCCAGGTAAAGCACAACGTTCTCAGATCGAGGAAATCGCGGAGATCGCTGAAGGTCTCAACGCCCCCGACGCGAATGGCGATCGCATTCCTGTGGTCGTTGGTGGTGATTTTAACGTTCCCCCTATGCCAATGAGACCCCTGGTTTTCCGTGGGGGATTGTTTTCAATCCCAGGGCTGCTTCCGTTTTCCCCGCTGAACCCCATGCTGGATGGCGATAGGTACGATTTTGGAACCGGGGAACTCCTCGAGTTCGATATTCCTAGTGATCGATTTGTCCGTAGAATCAAAGCAACTCATGGCGACGATAAGCTCGACTATATCTTTCATAGTGAGGATATTTATGTCAATTTTAGCGAAGTCTTTCCAGCGGTGGACGCAGATTATCCTACTGACTATCCAGACTGGGCCTCAGACCACCGCTTTTTGTTTAATGACTTTTATCTTCTTCCTTGATGACCATGCTAATCCGGGACTGGAAAGCCGTATTGAAGAGGTAGTGTGCCTATCTGACATAAATCAGTTATTTACACAGTCCGGCACTCTCCCGCAAGGGAGGGTGTTGTAAAAGCATGCCGCGAATATTCGCAAAAGTTGTGGTATCTAGTGTGGTGCTTCATACAAATTGACGATTATAGCGTCTCGCCCGAAGGGAAGCCTGCTCAGGCCAGGATACTGCGTTGCCATGCTTGAAAAGGGCGAGCCATTCCC
>JARRQF010000535.1:0-2831 GCA_037382065.1 Candidatus Thiodiazotropha sp.
GGTCATCCCCGTTGTTGCGCGCCTTGGAAAGGGAGAAGCCATTCCCGGCGGCACGCGCCTAGCGGCTAACCGCTTAGCGTCACGCTATCATCGTCAATTTGTATGAAGCACCACACTAGGTTATTCATGAAAACCATCTTTGAACATACTCAATCCAGAGTCTTAGTGATCCCACAAGCCCTTTATTCAATGAGGGAGATAAAATTACGATGGAAACATGGAAATTCAATGATATTTGAAAAAAACCTGGAACAGGATCTACGCAATATTGAGTTTTATACCAATATTCCCTGTCTGATATATATAGAAAGCGGAACCGAAGTACTCACAAACAGCAGCCATGGCATAATTTCACTACACACCGGCGATTGCATTTTTCTCCCACAGGGACACAACCTTCATTCAGACTTTGTAAGAGAAACAAAGTCCCTTAAAGCAACACTGGTATTTTTCGCCGATACACTTGTAGCCGGCTATATAAAAAACCTAAAAAGTATTGCTAAGTGCCGTTCTGTCGCAAGGGGCTACTGCGTTATTGAGAAAAGCTGTGCCATAAAAACATTCTTTGAGTCAATCGATTACAGAATCCAGGAAGATGCTTATCTGAACACCAAGCTTCTGGAACTGCTACACCTCATTGCTCATACCGATAAATCAAGCACCTTTCACCCATTGCTATCGGAAACAAAAATACTGCCACCGTTAGCGACCTGGCACATTTGTCAGGAAGAAGCCTCTCTACCTTCAATCGCGACTTTAAAGCCATTTACCACGAAAGTGCCAAGCCATGGCTGTTGCGCAAAAGATTGTCACGGGCTCGTGAACTTCTCGAATCAGATAACTACACGGTTACCGATGTAGCCATGATGGTAGGATACAGCAACGTTTCGCACTTCATAAAGGCCTTTAAAATCAGATACGGCCTTACACCAAAAACCGTCAAGTACAATGAAATGACTGAAAAACGTTAATTTTGACCTCATTTGAGTAGCGCTTATTTTACGCAGCCCATATTCTAACTCCGACCAGATCAATAATTAGGAGCGTAAAATGAGTGTCAGAGTAACGTTAAACTGCCAAGTCAAACCGGGCCACTTCAAATCATTGCTTCCGTTTCTGGAGGAAAATCTACCCACTGTCAGAGGTTTTCATGGAAACATGAGGGTTGAGGTGCTATTTGACGAAAAGAACAGCGAGATGCTGATCGACGAAGAGTGGGCATCTGTCGAGGACCACAAGGCCTACATTGGCTTTATTAGTAAGAATGGCATATTGGATTCATTGGGCAGATTTCTTTTTGCACCTCCTGAGATAAAGTACTTCAAGTCGGTCGATATTTAACCAGAAATATTTCCCTCATCAAGATCAAGTGCCCATTAAACGCATTGCGCCGATTGATGCGGTTATTGGATCCCCCTCACCCCGGTCCTCTCCTGCAAGGGAGGGTGTCGCAAAAGTCGTAGGGGGGGTTCTGTCCCACCGTTAAGGGATGAAACGTAGGATGTGGTGAGGTACGAACTGCATCATTGATGTTCGTGATCCACCCCACTATTGATGCGGTTCGCACCGCTCACCGCATCCTACAGCTTTTGCGAATGTCTGCCGCTTTCCGAGACTGAGTGGGTATCTCGACGAGTCCCATAAGATCAACGTAGTGCGATTGCCCTAGGGGAGTAGTTACCAATTATAGTCTATTCTCATACGTGAGTATCATGATCACTCTCTTCTTGCCAATGCCAGCCAAACCAACCGTCTTCACTTATTTCAATAAATTCACGCAGCCCGGGATGGTACATTCGAGGGTTAATATCTGGCTGTTTATGTAACAGTGCTCCCTTTTCAATATCCCATACAGAAATACCATTTTCAGTACCATCTTTTTTAGGAAGACCAGAAAACAGATATTGGTCAAAATAAAAAATATCAGAAGTGGGGCCAGCAAATTCACGAATTGTTTCTTCGGTTTCCGCATTAAAAATAGCCACGCTATCTATTGGTGTATCGCCGAAATCTTGAAACTCTGATGAGCCCCATATACACAGTGTATTATCATTATACCAGAAAAAAGGGCTGTCCCAGAAATAGTCCCACATACAATAAGAACGCTTGGATTTTCCATAGTCAGCTTCCCAGACATTATGCTCTAACCAGTCTTTAATACTCCAGCTAAATGCTATACCAACTGGGTGCCATATCCATCCTATCGTTGCGATTTTTTGCTGATTAGGCGATATTTCCAAATGCCCATTCCATTCAGTAAAAACAGATTTTTTAAAAATATTATTGTCTCCCACTTCAGTAAATTCACGCTTAGTAAGGCACTGGCAGGTATTGAGGTTCGTCACGTCCAGTCTGTTCCAATCGGTAGCATGTACCACAAGATTTTCCCCTGCATGCTTAATAAAATTTACGGGAAAAGGTGTATGTTCAATATAATAATCACCACAGTTAAGAGGGATTACCTGTTGACCTGTATTCAGATCAATTACTACTCCAAAGTTAAAAGGCTCCTGGCGGTTATTACAACTAGCGCTGGTAATGGCAGCAAAGGCATGGTCTCTACTCAAAACCATTGAGACAACACCATCAAAACGAAGCTGCTCCTTTGTCAGGGTGATAATTCTTTGAATAGATCCTTCATGCAGATTAACACGACATAACTCACCACCATCTCCTAAAATTATGGCATCGCAAGGGTGGTCATGTAGTGGTTGAATGAGAATAATCTGCTGTGGAGATAAATGAGATAGTGGTATTACCCTACGTGTAAATCGAAATGGCTTGGGGTTTTCAACAATGCCTGGGGCGCCCTCCACGGTCCAGTCGCCAGT
>JARRQF010000535.1:2836-6273 GCA_037382065.1 Candidatus Thiodiazotropha sp.
TTTTTCTTCTGCACATGACCTGCAGTAGTATTCCACCTGCCAGCCTTTACCTGTAAAATATTTGACTCCTTCCAAAACTTCACCCCGAAATATATGGGGGCAGACGAGATATGAATGATCTGCTGAGTGATTACCGCAATTTTGTTCAGAATCCATAGTACTCCTCATGTAGTATTTACAGCTAAAATGCCATAACCACCTAATATATTGAACTTAAAAAATCAGCATGGCTTGATTTTGCTGTAAAAAGAACGGGCACTTTAGGCATTTGTCTAAAACTTAACGATGGCGCCAGTTATCCAGCCGGTGCCCTCGTTTTTTCTCAATTATCGAGCGCCTCGATTCAGCAGTTATTCAATCCGGCAAGAAGAAAGATTAGCGATCTGTAGGTTATAGCTTGCCCCAGGATTCTCCAGTGAAGGCCCCTGGGTAAGAATGATCAAACCCGCCTGGTAACCCTGTTTATGTAACCAATGGCAGGTAAAGGGTCCCCAGTCCTGCAGGTCTTTATCCACTTTCACCGGCTGTACACCGTAGGAAAACTGCAGTGCCTGGCAGACCGCTTCGTCGGCGCTGAAGGCGCTGATCCAAACCGGCAGGCGATATCGGGTGATGTTTCGAGCAGTGGCGCCCGAACGGGTGGGAACCACCACCGCTGCAGGATTGAGCTTCGCTACAGCCTGTTGTACGCAATGGGCAATCAGATCGGTAGGCTGAACACGACCAATGTCGCGCATGCGTTCTTCATGTCCAAACAGGCTACGGCTTGGTTCGGTATCTGCGGCTATCTGGGCAAGCATCTGCACCGCCTCTACCGGATAGCGGCCCACTGCAGATTCGGCTGAAAGCATCACCGCATCTGTTCCGTCCAGGATCGCATTAGCCACATCTGTGGCCTCCGCTCGGGTTGGCCTGCGATGTTCCGTCATTGATTCGAGCATTTGGGTGGCGGTGATCACCGGCTTACCCAACTGATTGGCCTTTTCCATCAACTCTTTCTGTACCACGGCCATCCGTGAGATGGGGATTTCGATCCCGTCGGCCACATTCAGAATCGACTCCAGATTTTCCAGTGCCTCCAGGCGTTCGATTTTAGCGATAACGAAGGGTCTGCGCCCCACTTCATCTGCGGCTGCCAGCAGGTCCTCAATATCCTTGCCACAGGAGACAAAGGATTGGCTTACCGCATCTACCCCGGCTCGCAACGCAAATTTCAGACATTTGCGATCATCTTCGGTGAAGGCACCGAAGCCCAGATCGATGCCAGGAAGATTCAGCCCCTTTCTTGAAGAGAGTTCACCGCCTGCACGCACTTCACAGTGAACCTCCATCCCCTCGATAGCCCTTACTTGAAGGGAGATCAGGCCGTCATTGAGAAATAGTTTATCATCCACCGAAAGGATCTTTGGCAACTGCTTGAGGCTAACTGATACGCGCTGGGAATTTCCCGATATCTCTTCCGTGGTAAGCACCAGTCGGTCGCCAATCTGCAATTCCACCGGCCCCTGGGGCATCTCCCCGATACGCATTTTAGGACCAGGAAGATCGGCCATGATCGCCAACCGCTTACCTGTCTTCTCCGCCGCCCGGCGAAGCTTGAGAATATTCTCCTGGTGGGTATCAAAATCCCCATGTGAGAAGTTCAAGCGGGCGATATTCATTCCAGACAACAGCAGTTGCTGCATGGTGGCTTCAGAATCGGACGCGGGTCCGATAGTGCCTATGATCTTTACCTTATTTGCTGGATGTATCATTTAGCACACTCTCTATGTTGTATCTGAACGCCTATTTTAGGAACAATTGATGAATCTATTGTTATTGCTTAACCAAGTTATTTACAAGCATACTTACACCACACTAGTATAGTAGAAGCCATTAAAAGAGATTATGCCATCCTATCATCTGCTTGGCATGTTCCTAGGCAAACACCAGGGCGGATACGACCACCTTACACCCGCATAGTAGGGAGCCACATCCACATATGAACCTCATTGTCTCGTCAGTTAGAATCCTTCTCTTCACGGGGCTTTTGCTGGGATTGAAGGCTCACTCGGAGGATTTATCCACCCACCACATCAATGAGACTACGCTACAAATTCCTTCCAGATATCTGCTACCCGAGCTTCCCGCCAGTATGATCCCTGGAGCAGGGATGGAGCCAGGGGAGGGCATCACACTCAAGATCCCCTATGCCGATCTCGGTCTCGAACCTGAGCTCATACAAAACAATCGCTGGTTGATGATATTCCTAACTCGTCCTGGTGACTACCTGCAAAAATACGGGGTCGGCATGGACGCCTACCACGCTTGGCATGGGGATGATCTCTATCGCCAACGCATTATTACCAATGACCCGCAGACTGATGGATTCCGGGTCGGCTCCAAGGCGGCATATCCCATGTTTTGGCATGTTTTTACCGCTCCGCCCAGTGAAATGACTGATCCCAGAAGCACATGGCTCGCATCCTGCTATACCACTTACGACGATCACTCCAGCTGTTTCGTTGCATTCATCCATTACGGACTGGGAAACAAGCTGACCGTACCAGGAGTAGATATCGGCCTACTCGGCGAAATAAAACAGGGCTACCGTCGATTATTAGATAGCTGGGTGGAACAGAAATAACCCTGAATGATGGGGCTTTTCGCGCAGTTAGGTAAACAAAGATTATTACTCGTGGATCCATGTTCCCTCCATGAGGCCCAATACTGCGTCATTCGCTATCTGAGTGGCATAAAGCTAAAAAAAGGAGATTGCTGGCAATTTTTTTCTATTATGCACGAAAATGTTTTTTTAGTGCAATTTCCCTGGTTGTCATTCTAATCAAGGGTAGTTACGTTATAAGTTGACTTGCTTTACACCTAGCCATATTTGACAGCCAAAATCTTTGAAACCTAAGACTATTACATTTATTTTGCTTCCAATAACAGGGTACTCTTCTTGTGTCATTGTAGCCTCATCTCTAAAATCCGTAATTTGTATCAATCCATCAAATTCATAACCAATATCTACAAAAACTCCATATTGTTCATGCCGTATTACCGTACCTGTAATTTGCTCGCCAACTTTTAGAGATTTCTTCAACTTATCCCAACTTATTTTTTCATTGAAACTTTTCACTCAATCACACCTTCTCTATAAGGCTTGGCATATTCATCAACTATCGCCTTATATTTCGTGAAATATGCGCATTGACTTTCTTCGCAATAAACCAAGACAGTCACCATTTTAAATGGTCCTGTAGCGATTGAACATAAAAAATAAGTTGACCGCTCCATTCTGATCTTAATATGTTAATTTTTCTGAAATTTTTTCGATTTTTCGAGCGCATCGTAAACATCAGCTTACTATGTGGCACCCAAGGGCTTGTCACGCCAGGATGTTCGTGAGCCACCCCACTATTGATGCGGTTCGCACCGCTCACCGCATCCTACGC
>JARRQF010000536.1:0-2503 GCA_037382065.1 Candidatus Thiodiazotropha sp.
TTTCACACAACAAGCGGCTTCACAAGGACCGCGAGGACCACGCGGCCTGTGAGCCGCGGCGCTATAAATTTCTTAGAAAAGATCATGCGAGTAAGAGGAACCGCAATGCCAAAATAAGCTATAACCATATATATCAAGTAGAGGTAAAGAGTGAGCGCGTCGTTTAAAATACGAAAAACTGACCCAAGTGAGTATTCAGAAATTGAACAAATCTTTAAAACGCAAGGATTAGAAAACAATAAAAGTGGAGTTACAATTTTAATGGGATATGCTGTTGAAAAAGGAGACAAGCTAATAGGTGGCGCGGAAATAATGCGTCAAGATGGAGAATATACCTTTTCAATTGCGGTAGATGATGATTTTAAGCTTCAAGGAATTGGAAAATCTTTATTTCAAACTGTAAAAAAAGAAATTAGAATTTTAGGGGCTAAGAGGATAGTGATTCAAGCAAAAACTCCTGAATATTGGTCAAAATTCGGGTTTGTGGAAGTTGTTGATCTTAACGATGTCTCAAAAATGTTTCGGTGTGATGATTGTCCTCAATACGGAAAAGATTGTTTCCCAAAGATAATGAATTTGAGTTTATAACAAAGCCAGTTTACAGGACGCAAAAAGCCCGCGCCTGTGACCGGTGCCGTTGTGTTGAAAAAAGGTACATGAGAATGTTTTCTGAATGGTTTAAAAAAGAGTGACTATTAAAGATGAATTCCAGATTAAACCTGAAAAGATGCACGATCAGAAATTAATTTTGGATTTTTTGGCTCGACAGCGCTATCGTGAAATTACTGTTAAGGATTCTACAGTAAAGGCTGTCAGGGGGCGTAAGATTTAGAACTTGTGTAATATTGGCGACCCTAGGCGAAACTATAATTCAATCGAGTTGTCTATAAGTTCCAGACTAATAAGCGTAAGGATTGACATCGATAGTTGGTTTGGATTTGGCACAAAAAGTGATACAGGTATATTCTTATCAGAAATCGAAATGTTGAGGAATTATTTAGAGACCAGAGAGTTTTCGCTTAAGCCACTTATGAAAGCGAAGTTATCCCAGCGAAATTCAGACCTCAAGACTATCATAATTTTTTTAGGGCTGGGGTTCTCTTACGAATCGTGACGGGCATCTTATTTTAAAAGTATTTATGAATAGGTAACACAACCATTTGCTGCACGGGAGCGCAAAGACCGGCGCGTCCCGTGAGCAATACGTTCGGAGAAGAGCAGATGAATACAAAGAGTGCACATTGGTATGATGCATTGTATCGCTTTAAGGATTACGCAAAGGAATCTGCAGATATCATCTCACTGCTAAAGAATGAGTATCCACAAGCCACGTCTGTGTTAGACGTCGCCTGCGGTACAGCCGAGCATGACAAGTATTTGGCTTCGACCTACCAAGTAGACGGACTGGATATTAGCGAAGATTTTGTTCATATTGCATCCGTAAAGAACCCTAAAGGCGAATATTTTTGCATGGACATGACAGATTTCCGTTTAGAAAGAAGCTACGACATTATTCTTTGTCTGTTCAGCTCAATAGGGTACGCAAAAACAATCGACAGAGTCACTCAAGCTCTCCGCAGTTTCGAGAAACACTTGAACACCGACGGTATTATTGTGGTAGAACCTTGGTTCACTCCAGATACATGGACCCCGGATGGTCAGGTTTATTTACTGACGGGAGAAACGTCAGAGAGCAAAATATGCCGGATGAACACCACCGGAAAGGAGGGCTCTCTGTCAATCCTCGAGTTTCATTACTTGGTCGGGACAGTGAGTGGGGTCGAGCATTTTACAGAGCGCAATGAGCTTGGTTTGTTTTCCGTAGATGATATGAAACAGGCTTTTGCTGCTGCCAATCTTATTGTCAAGTACGATGAATCCGGGCTGACCGGAAAGGGCTTATATATAGCAAGGAAAAAGGAATCCGAACCAGGGCATGCAGTGGAGCGCCAAAAGCAGGGCGCCCACTGATGCCCGGCGTTATGTGACAGTAATCATGCATATTTCCCATGAAGAATATATTAAGAAGCAACGGCAAAAAGTTGTTGATCTACTAAGAGATGTCATTGATGGGAAAACTTCGATTTTGGTGGCATCCCGGCAGATAGTTCAATTGCGTTTTGAAATTGATTTTGATGAAAATGATAAAGATATTTTGGCATTTGTGGGCATAGATTCAGAATCCGATAGCTTACCAATAGGTCTTGAAAGAGCATATTGGAGTGAGGAAGCGCTCAAGAACAAGGAAAACGAAATTATGGAAATCGAAAAATGGGCTTTGGACTTCGGTATTGAAGCGTGCAAGAATTTGATGGAAAAATTAACAATGGAAACCACATAACAACCGCATAGACAGCGGACCGGAAAAACGATGGCATTTTTTCTTTTTCACAGTCATCATTAAACTTGGTATTTTCATGGGCCTTGGTCGTTTTCCCGTCCGGTCATGCGGAACGTTATAAGTCTTTAATTAGATGACACCGAGAAAATTAGAATTAAAAAA
>JARRQF010000537.1:0-4476 GCA_037382065.1 Candidatus Thiodiazotropha sp.
GGATGCGGTGAGCGGTGCGAACCGCATCAATAGTGCGATATGGGGTAGCTCACGAACATCCATAATGCGGTTCGTACCTCACCACATCCTACATTTCATCCCTTAATGGTGGGACAGAACCCCACCCTTCGGGGGGAGAAGGTAGATTCTCTTGTCCCTTGGCATATGCATACTTATTAAAGTTTTGCTAGGTACTTTATGAGTTATTAAATGGAATAGAATATCAGGCAATGGGTAGGCCGAAAAAAGAGCATGCTTTTTTATTATCCCTAAGCGTTTACTGGATGCACTAAAGGCACATAGCGCTTGATGCAATTGGGTAGACTTATAGCGAGTCGTCCATATGCATCCTAATAGATCACTTTAATTCCTAAAAGTTTGACTCATGTACAGTTCATGTGAGAACAGTGTCCACTTTCACCTTCACGTCTCAAGTATTATTAACCAAGCCAGCTCTCCATACTTTAATGCATCTAGCCATGATAATAATCTAGGAGAAGAATTGATGACGAAAAAATATAACTTACCTTTGATGACTACTGTCGCAATGATTTGCATTGCTGTCAGTGGCTGCGGCAGTGATTCCGAAAGTAACACATCCAGTACCAATGACATAGAACAGCGAGCAGCAGCAAAATATAGTAACTCTCAAAACGAATCTGGGTATTCTGATGAAAATAATAAAACAGCGTCGAAACAGAAACACAAAAGACCAAGAGATAATTGGAGATCAAATAATAGACCAATTGCTGACATAACAGGCAAACATACATTTCTTTCTGGTGAGACTATAACGCTCGATGGTACCGGTTCTTATGATGAAGATGGTGATAGTTTCCAGTACTTTTGGGGGCAGGCTAACGGGCCCAAGATAGTACTCGATAATCGCTTAGATGACACACTCACTTTTATTGCACCCCAGGTCACTGAGCCTACACAGTTTGTATTCTATCTTATTATATTTGATGGAAAGTTTGCTGACCTATCTGGTTTCAGCTTGCAAGTCTCTCCCGTGGTAGACAATACACCACCCTCTATTCTTCATCATTATCCTGCATCCAAACAAGCAAACACGCCAACCAAGACCGAGGTTAGCGTTACATTCAATGAAGCACTTTCAGAAAGCAGCATCAACGATAGCAGCCTTGTTCTTATCCATGGTGATTCACGGGTTCCTGGCAATGTCAGCTACGATGATATCAGCCACACTCTTGTTTTCTCACCAAATATGGCGTTGCAAGGAAACACGCAATACAGGGTTACGCTAAAAGAGGGAGTGCAGGATATAGCAGGAAACTTGACACCATCTGAAAGCTGGCAGTTTGTAACAGCACCCAATAAAGATGACTCTGATGATAACGTTAATGACAAGCCGAATGATAACGCCGACAATAAACCGGATAGCGGCACCGATAGCACTCCGGACGATAACACCGATAGTAAACCTGATAGCGGCACCGATAGCACTCCGGACGATGACACCGACAATAAACCGGATAGCAACATCAATAGCACTCCGAACGATGACACTAGTGACCAGCCTAACGATAATCAAAATTTCAATCTTGGAGCAACGACTCAAGATACAATCAATAAGTGTATGAATGATGCAGATAAACAGATGCTGACTCTAGTAAATAACGCTCGCGCACAAACCCGCAGCTGTGGCACTGAAAGTTATCAGGCAGCAGCAGCATTATCATGGAACTGTCGACTCGAAAGCGCAGCCCACGCTCACTCTGCGTCAATGGCAAAAAATAACTACTTCAGCCATACAGGAAAGGATGGTAGCAGCCCCGGCGATCGTATCAGTAATGCTGGATATGCCTGGATGACATATGGTGAGAATATTGCTGCTGGCTATAGAGATGCCGAGTCCGTAATGGATGGATGGCTCACTAGTCCTGGGCATTGCGCCAATTTAATGAATCCTAAGTTTAAGGATATCGGAGTTGGCATAGTGAATGGAAGTGGATCATATGGTATCTACTGGACCCAGGATTTCGCAGCACAGTAAAATAAAGCAATTGAATACTAACGAATCCCAGGTGTTATTATGAGCATGTAAACCTAGTGTGGTGCTTCATACAAATTGACGATTATAGAAGCCTGCTCAGGCCAGGAGACAAGGCGCAATGCGCAGGGAATGGCTCGCCCTTTTCAAGCATTGCAACACAGTATCCTGGCCTGAGCAGGCTTCCCTTCGGGCGAGACGCTAAGCGGTCATCCGCGTTGTTGCGCGCCTTGGAAAGGGAGAAGCCATTCCCGGCGGCACGCGCCTAGCGGCTAACCGCCATCTCTGCATAGCGCGCCGTAGCACGAAAAACCATCTATTATAAGGAGTTGTAACACCGCCACGAGCGTGTAATTCACCCAATGTAGTCAACTACCCCGTCCTAAAGGACGGAGCTGGTTGCAGACATCCGCGAGGGGAGCAGGGAGAATGCCCCCACTACAAGGCCCGTAAGGGCATCTTTTAACAAGGAGTGTTTATGGCCGTTTTTGTTTTAAACAAACAGAAGAACCTGGCAAACAAACCCGACCGGTTGGCTTGCATTAAGGCCCATGCAAAAGCCTCATTGCAGGATGCGGCTGCCGTCAACACAACGCGCTTGGCCTTATTCCACGCACGACAGGCAACCGGCCTGCCGGTTAAAACCGGTACAGGCGGACATACCAAGTTTAATCGTTCACGTCTAAATATCCCCAAGACGCATGCACTCGATGCCGCCTGCGTCGGCACCGTGGCAACGCTGCTCGACTGGCGTCGGTCAATGCTTTCTATCAAAGCCACAGGATGTGGCAGTTACAAGCGTACACACCTGAACCGGTTTGGATTTCCGCGAGGTTACCTGATGCGGCAAAAGAGGGTGAAAGGTTTTTGTACTGGTGACATTGTCTGTACCATCGTTCCGAGTGGTAAAAAAGCCGGTATGTACACCGGCCGTATCGCCGTGCACGCCACTGGCTCGTTCAATATCCAAACAGCAGAAAGCGTTGTCCAAGGTATTAGCCATCGGTACGGCATGCCGCTACAACACAGTGACGGCTATGCTTATTTCCCACAACCAACGATAGCATGGAATAAAAAGGAGGCAGCGAGACAGGTCGCCTGATGGCGGACGCTATCCCTCCCCGATCTAAAGAACGGGGTTTCTCGCGTAGAATCTAATGAAACCTTTACAGCTAACCGCACTCATATTTTCAGTATTTTCTGCCGGCCTCTACTGCGGCAATCAGATTAGTCTGGATTCTAAAAATGATGCGCCACCAAGAGAAGCATCTTCAAATAACCATACCTCTTCTCCATCAAATTCCCATGAAAAGTTAGCCGATGAAAGTAGGGATAATACGGAAACAGGCTTATTCCAAGCCGAGAATAAAACATCGGAACTCGAACTACAGGATATAGCTTTAGCTAAGCAAATTGAACAAAATAACTTACCAATACCAGAAAACATGACCGTTCATGAATTAATGGACAGGGTCGACCTACTACCCTCTAGCCTAATCAATCAACAGCTAGAAAATACACTCGGATTTGACAAAAATTATATTGAAAATATTGAAGACCCAAATGATTTTGCCAAACAGTTAATAGAGATTGCATTAAGTGATGAAGCGCTTACTGAAGATGATCTTATGTCAGAATTAGACGCGAGGGTCATTATCGACTTTTCATTATCTCCCGTTGCTGGATTAAGGCAATTTAATAGCCTAAGCACCCTTGCTCAATACAATAGAATTTTTGTCCACTTTATATCGCAAGCAACGTTTCCATCCCTCATCGTACGCTGGCAACACTACGACACGGGTGAGATTTTGATATTAACGCCCCAACAGCTGCGTGATAATCAGAATAGATACTTATCATTCATACCAGAAAACGGCTGGAAAGCTGGCACTTACCAAGTCAGTGTTTTCGATTTAAACTCAAATCATCGACTTGTAGGCACAAGCACCTATCATATTGATCGTGTAATAGAGGATGACAAACAAAATCATCGACCAAATCAGGATGTCATTGATGATCTGGTCTCGACAGGTAGAGCAACACTAAAACGTTAAATAGCTGTACTATTTTAACCAATCACTGCCACTACTAATGATCGTAATATCCGCGTAGCTTGCTGGCGAGTTGAGCGCTCCCTAACATATCCAACCTATTGCGCTGGTTATCCAGTCTCGTATTCATACAACGACGCGTCCCATTCTTAGTGGAGTGGTCGCGTCGACCAACTTTGGCTTGCTCACTTAGCCACAATCTAGTGTGGTGCTTCATACAAATTGACGATTATAGAAGCCTGCTCAGGCCAGGAGACAAGGCGCAATGCGCAGGGAATGGCTCGCCCTTTTCAACCTCAAAAGATCAGTTGGACCGCGTGAAGAGTGCGCTTGTGGTGGTGCAGGGCAAGGCGCAACGACGCGGAAGAGCCCGCTATTCCAAGGAGTTGCAACGCCGTCATGTGCCGCCAC
>JARRQF010000538.1:0-3085 GCA_037382065.1 Candidatus Thiodiazotropha sp.
CATTGCAACGCAGTATCCTGGCCTGAGCAGGCTTCCCTTCGGGCGAGACGCTAAGCGGTCATCCGCGTTGCACCCCAAGGGCACTTCCTTCGGGCGTTGCGCGCCTTGGAAAGGGAGAATCCATTCCCGGCGGCACACGCCTAGCGGCTAACCGCTTAGCGTCACGCTATCATCGTCAATTTGTATGAAGCACCACACTAGGGCGTGACCTATCCAGTAGGCAATCTGCTAACAGGTTTCTGATTTTAAAAAAATAGCTTCGATGGTGATGGTCACCTACTGAGTGAATCACGCTAAACGTGAATGGCACGCTTGTGGCGGCACATGGCGGCGTTGCAACGCCTTGGAATAGCGGGCTATTGTGCAGCAGCGACCCTTACGAGTTAATCAGAATTTATTCCATAGGAGTCTTTATGGCTCCATTTTTGTAACACCTATGGATTATGTATTGATATAATAGTTTCGTGTATTCTATCCAAAGATACAGAAGGTCTGTATCTGATGTAGATGTGTCAGATAGATATCGAAACTGACCAGAGTTAATAAAAATGTATCATTTATTTAGGGAAAGTACCATGAAAAAGGTGGTGGTATTACTACTTATTTTTATCGCTAATTCACTCTGCATGGCGAATGATATACCCGCAGGTTGGAATCAAACTGTAGATACTAAAACTTTAAACCGATCGATCAAAATATCGATATCATGGTGAAGTACTATCCTACCGAATTACTTGAGGGACTAAGTGTAAGTACCTGGGTTCGTAACAAACTCTCGAATAGTAAGGCACCCAGAGGGGAGTGGATTGGAGAAGGTGGAAAAATAAAAAGGGAGAGTTATAACCGAGCGTTTGGTTTTCGTAAATTCCGCAATACCGATGGTAGTACAGGTATGTTGGGAGTGGTCGGTTTTAGTGCTGACTTGCTCTATGTACGACCGGCCATGATTTTATATGCCAATCATGTGAATGATAGATACTTAGATCAGGCATTTAAAATACTTAAAGACCTTAATGATGTAGAGATAGAAAATGCGAAGTCGGAATGGCGAGGTCTCGATCTTGAGACAGGGACACCAAAAGTGAATGGTGTTAAAAAAGGAGGCCCCATCAAGCCTGGTCGATATGTTGGCCAAAAAACGATCAGCGGTGAGGTGCGTTCAACCTATAGCATCATGCTATATGAGTCTGGTGAGTATGAATTTCTTAATACCAAGGATGAGTATGTAGGTTATTACACCTACTCCGAAGGTTTTGGAAAACTGTATATCGAAGACCCCTTTATTAACAGTCTGCAAACCTATAAGAGTTATTGTGTTTATGGCACAAATACAAAAACCGGAAAGCCGGTTATTTATGCTTACGATGATCCTGCCGAGTATCGATTGAATTGGGTCGATAGTGTGGATCGTCTTTCTCCAAGCCAGAGAAATAAGCTCAAAAGCAAGAAAAAAGATGAATATCCCTATATCACCAATCCTGGTGACGGTATTTCTACCGATCAAATTGAAACCATTCTTTATGTTTATGAAGAGCCTGCAGAACCAGGGAATAGCGCACTCAATGAAGAGATCTACCTGCTTACAAAGGATGGGCGTGTCATGGATAACCTACCTGTTGCCCCAAATCTACTGGATGTGTCAAAATCACAAAATCGGGAACCTGACCGTTGGGGCTGGTGGAAGTTTGATGGAGAACGATATCGTTTTTCCTGGAATACGGATAAATCCTATTATGTAGTACCCAAAGGCAAACAGAAAAAAACAGAGCCTATTCCATTCGGGGTTCGTTTGGAAGGGGAGTGGCTCACTTCTACCACATACACTGGACCTGACTTTTCCAGTACAAACTCCTGGGGCGAGCATCTCAATAAGGAAGGGCGATTTGTAAATATCAGTAGAAAAGAGGTAAAAGTTAACGGTAAAAAAATTAACCGGGATGATGGCGCATTAAATTTGCAGCCAGGTGATGATGAAATTGGTTTGTATGAATTCGACGGTTATAGCTTAACCATAAAATATGACAATGGTTATGAGCGGCATATACCAACCTTTACCCTCGGCGATGGGTATAAGCGTATCTGGTTTCGTGGCAGACTATTGAATCAACAGTGATGGAGCATAGGAATGAAACCGAGATTTCAGAGGACTTTGCACCTTTATAGTGCGGTAGAGCCATGCTCTGCAGTCTGCCGTCACGTAATCATAACGTTTTTCTAACTGCAAATATGCAATTCCGGGTAGATATATTCTGATTATACGTTAGCATTAGGATGCCAGGCATTAGACAGCCGTGGTATTTTGAGCGTTAGGTACGCCCAATCCATTAGGCGACTTTGAGTCGCCACGTCAATCACGCTTTTCGCGTGTTCCATGCGGACACAGGTCCGCACATCCCGGTGCACCACCTGCGCCGATCGACACAAAAGACCGGGGAGTCACCCTCTCAAGCGTGATTCCCAATTCGACAATCGGGAGGACGCTGATTCAAATGGCATGCGTCTTGGCTTTCAAGCCATACCCACCAGAGGAGGGGAATAGATACGCTATGACTCAAGCACGGCAGGACTACGGCAGCGATCCACTCGCTGTTCGTGACACCAATAAATACCAGACTGAATACATTCACAACTTCGTGGAGAAATGGGATGAACTGATCGACTGGGACCGGCGCGCACACAGCGAAGGTGACTTCTTTATCCGCAAGCTTAAGGAGCAGGGTGCACGCAAGGTGCTCGATGTGGCCACCGGCACCGGTTTTCATTCGGTCCAGCTGCTCAACGCAGGATTCGAGGTGGCTAGCGTTGATGGCAACCCGGTGATGCTTGCCAAGGCGTTTGAGAACGCCCGGGCACGCGACCATATACTGCGCACCGTGCAGGCGGACTGGCGCTGGCTGAACCGGGATGTACACGACAAGTACGACGCCGTAACCTGTCTCGGCAACTCCTTCACCCATCTGCACGATGAAAACGACCGCCGCAAGGCACTTGCCGAGTTCTATGCCGCACTGCGTCACGATGGCGTACTGATACTGGATCAGCGCAACTACGACGCCATCCTCGACCATCAGATCGAACCCACCCA
>JARRQF010000539.1:0-4993 GCA_037382065.1 Candidatus Thiodiazotropha sp.
TGTCGTTTTCGCTTGCGGAGTCTGTGTCATCCAATCATTCACTTGATTGTTACGGACGTTGAAGCAAGAAGCCTCGCCCAAAGCAACTTGTTGCGCCGGGCGGGGAGTAGTCACATTAAATACTTCTTGAACATACTAGCTGATGACGTTATCGTTAGAGTCACTAAAACAATGTATAGAAGAAAGCACGGCTAACATGGATCTAGGCTGGCAAAAACAGAAACAAACTCTACAAAAAAGCGTAGGACATCCATCAATACCACTAAGCCATGCTCAATCGCACAACTTATTTCTGAGCTTATAAAGTGTTATTTATGTCTGTTACTGTGGTACAAACCAATTTCCATTCTTTCCTGCAGCAAGCATTCTATTTTGCAAAGGCTTCCGAATAGCCTTCTGTAAGCTTTTTTCTGATTTCACTTTCACATTACACCATCTTTTCGGTGACGTTTACCCCTTATTAAAATAAGAGGTAACAAGCGCATAAGCTGACATACCACCACCGGTTATCGCAAACGTTACTGGCTTGACAAGCAGCAAGACGACATGACAGATACAAAATCACAGCTAGCTAGTGGATCCAAACTTTTACATTGGCGTATTGCACAGTATCTGCTACTTGTAGCATCTGTTGTACTTGTGGCTCTGCTTTTTCTAAAACCAACGATTGGCCTAAACATTTTTTGGAACGTAGTGATCCCAACAGCGCCAGCACTGATTGTTATTGCACCCGGGGTCTGGCGGAATATCTGCCCTATGGCGACACTAAACCTCATGCCTCAGCGCATGGGTATATCCAAACAGGGCTCCCTGAGTCGCCATATGAAGGCACGACTCGGTTTTTTGAGCCTTATCGCCTTATTCATCATAGTACCCTATCGCCACCTTAGCCTTGATACCAATGGTGAGCGCTCGGCACTCATGCTGATCGCAGCTGGCCTGATTGCATTTGCGATGGGCATTGCCTTCAAATGGCGTAGTGGCTGGTGTACCACTCTCTGCCCCATCCATCCCGTTGAGCGTCTCTACGGCATATCACCAGCAAAAACCTTCAAGAATTCGCGCTGCTCTCACTGCGTTCGCTGCACATCCCCCTGCCCTGACTCCACAAAATCGATGACACCCGCAATCACAGGACCATCGCCACTGGCCACCATGAGTGGACACCTATTGATTGGCAGTTTCGCCGGATTCATCTGGGGTTGGAACCAACTCCCCGACTTTTCCGGCACTATCACAGTCACTCACTACCTTCATGTCTATCTATGGCCGCTTGACTCTGCTCTTATATCCCTTGCTGTCTATATGTTTCTTTATCAATGGGTAGTTCTTACAAAAGAGGGACGCAGAACTTTAATTAAAGTATTCGCAACGATAGCCGTATCCACTTATTACTGGTTTCGCATCCCTGCATTAGCAGGCTTTGGTCCCCACCCTGGATCAGGAATGCTATACGACCTCACCAGGGTATTACCTTCTTGGATAGAACACCTAAGCCACATAATCACCACGGCTTTTTTTACCTGGTTTATATTGCTACGTAAAAATAAAAAAATAAGCTGGTTAATTCGCCCACCCGTCGTAACTACCCGTAAAAAAAGAGTTCGTCACTGCTAATTATATTCTTTACACCTAGTGTGGTGCTTCATACAAATTGACGATGATAGCGTGACGCTAAGCGGTTAGCCGCTACGCGCGTGCCGCCGGGAATGGCCTCTCCCTTTCCAAGGCGCGCAACAACGCGGATGACCGCTTAGCGTCTCGCCCGAAGGGAAGCCTGCTCAGGCCAGGATACTGCGTTGCAATGCTTGATCAGACAATAACTATAAGCGCACTCTTCACGCTATCCAACTGATCTTTTTAGGTTCAAAGACAACTAATGCATTATAATTTCTCTATTGACAGGAATTTCTGAAAGTATATAATTTTATTTAGGGAACTCGCAATGCTTTGCGTGCTATTCAGATACCCGAACGAGAAACGCTTAAGCAAAAGCCAAGATTCGCAACTTAATCAGATGTAAGGCAAAAGGATAAACAGGATTTTACTCATAAGTTTCTGTATTTACTGACATTACAGTATCAATGGAGAATAGAATGGATACCAACATTTACCCTCTTGAATTTCTTTACGATGGTAACTGCCCAATCTGCCGTGCAGATGTAGCTCGGCTTTATAATTCCGATCATCACAAACGGTTAATCTTCATCGACGTAACCTCCCCAGATTTCAACCCGGAAGCATACGGACGTACCAAAAAGATGCTGCTTGCCAGAATCCATGCCCGGCGGGCGGATGGCGTTATCATTGATGGTCCAGAGGCATTCCGACTGGCAATGACCGCAATTGGTTATGGATGGCTGGTGGCACCGACCCGGTGGCCACTCTTCAGTCAGACCACCGAATTCGCCTATAGCTGGTTTGCTCGCCATCGTAGTACAACAGCCCGCCTACTCGGCGGTCTCTTTTCCAAACTAACCCCAGAATGCGACCTCTACTGCCGACCATCTAGAGACAAAGAAAAAACAAGCTGATGCCCAATTGGGCAAGACAATCCCAAACATTTCAATTAATCGCTTAGGAATCCATTAACATAATGAATTAATTGGATTTTCTTAGATTTTCAGAAAAAACATTATCTCCATCCCTAATTATTTTCTCCTTCATCTTTTCCTTTATTCGCAAAAGTGTGCTACTTTAACCCGCCCGCCAAGTAAGGTGCTATCGCGCCAAAAAAGTGAGTAGCCCATTTCAGGCTTGATACATCTGATTTTATAGAGTTTTCTGGAAGCAGCAGAACGAAAAAAGTCAACCCAGTTATACAAATTGAGGATAAGTTATATGAGTACAGGTACCGTTAAGTGGTTCAATGCAGATAAAGGTTTTGGTTTCATTACTCCAGATGATGGTGGAAAAGATCTATTTGTACACCATTCTGAAATTCAAAGTGGTGGTGATTATGCAACACTTAAAGACGGCCAAAAAGTAGAGTATGAAGTTGGACAGGGCCAAAAAGGTCCATGCGCAAATACAGTTAAAGCGCTTTAGATCCCTCTGTTGAGCAGGCTTTGTTAAGTAGTCCAACACATAACAAGGCCATTTTAGCAAGGCAGCCTTCACAGCGTTAGGATGTGCTGAATAGCACATGCCTGCCACTGCACTAGACTGCTTCTGAGTATAGGTAACAGAAACACTGTATCCCCTGGTCAACGATCCATTTATGGTTAGCGAAGTGCCGGGGTCCTGCCATTGTCCCGAAACCCTACTCCCTTCAGCCCTCATACCGCCACTTTTTGGCACATTCTGGTTGGCCGGTCAAATAACCGGCCAGCCGACACCGTGCCCTATTAGTGACAACAACCAGAGAAAATCATTCAGTGTGACTACTCCCCGCCTGGCGCAACAAGTTGCTTTGGGCGAGGCTTCTTGCTTCAACGTCCGTAACAATCAACTAAATTCTGTAGGTGGCCGCGTTTATATACCAGAAGTATTGCCTTCACCCGTGGATCATCGACACCTGACCCGCTATCTATTCTCTTGAAAAATCATTTGGATCACCCAATTCACTCAACATCCCAGACTTGAACTCTCGACGAAAGAGCACACCAACTACCAGTGTAGTAGCAATAATAAAGACCAGCGGATGCAGAAACCAGCCAAGAAAGGCGAGACCGAAATAGTAGGCGCGAAGTCCACGATTGAAGGTATTGGTCGCTTTTGAGCTTACCTTGGCGGCACATTCGGCAAAACGGCTACTCCATTCTGGGAGTGAGTGGCTGCTAGGAGCCGCTCCAATCATGATTGAGAGGTAGTTGAAATGGCGCATCGACCAAGTGAATTTAAAAAATGCATAGATAAACACGAGCAGTAATATGAATAGCTTTATCTCCCACACTTCGCGTGTAGTTTGTACCGCATAGCGCAATTCACTGACCACTTCCATTGCTGTATCCATTGTCCCAAACACAGCTAATAGGCCCGCAACAATAAATATCGTAGTTGAGGCAAGAAAGGTGGCGCTTCGCGCCAGAATCATAACAATACTCGCATCCATAATGCGCACATCCCGATGCAGCATCTCATGCATCCACTGAATGCGATACTGGTTCATAACACTCATCAGAGTAAGCTGTTTACGAGCACGTTGGTCAGCATAACGCGTGTATCCAACCCAACAGGCCAGAAACCAGATGAAGGCACTTACATCAAGAATAGGCATAGTCATTCGTATTTGAATACTTGCCCCTATTTTTCCTTGCCCTGCCGAATCAACCATTGCCTGGCCTCATCAGGATCTGGGAATATCTCGACCTTGACTCGGGTATTGTCCCGAACGAACCCCATCAACCTATCCATATTAATACGAGCACGCTTTTTTTCTGGCTCTAACAGCGCCCAATATCTCCAATTAGTATCAATAGCACGTGGCAGCCAGTAGTCTTGCGACCAGGCACTGTCTTCCGCTTGCAGAATAGAATTATTTCGGTCATCGGATAACCACTTCTGAGCGCCCTGCTCTCTCAGTATCTTTAACCCCGTCATTAAAACATTTCGGAATAACTCATCGGAAATCGGTTGAAGAAATTTATGATGAATAATGCCGTCATCTGGATAGTACCAAAGACAAGCATATTCATTATCAATTAGGGTTGTTCGTGTATTCATTCATTTCCTCTAGCGTGACTACTCCCCGCCCGCCGCAACAAGTTGCTTTGGGCGATGCTTCTTGCTTCAACGTCCGTAACAATCAAGTGAATGATTGGATGACACAGACTCCGCAAACGAAAACGACAGTCCAGCCGCTTTAAGTTCAATGATACCTTGCTTTAAATGGTTAATGGCCGCATTGACATCACGTTGATGGTGAGTTGAATAACTCGGACAAGACCATTCACGGATGTTAAGCGGCATTTCTTCCATTTTATGACCACAGCAAGAGCAGGTTTTTGACCCTGCAAACCACTGCGAAAGCTTGTGTAGATGATGGCCCTTG
>JARRQF010000540.1:0-4002 GCA_037382065.1 Candidatus Thiodiazotropha sp.
TATCTTTAAGAGTAGCCAACTCAGTATCAACTGCTTGCAATTGCGTTTTCAACTGTACATACGCGGGATTCTCCGACTTTAAATCAAAACTCCCGCTTTCGTAGTCATTACTATTCAGCTCCTCTTTCAGAGCCTCCATTTCTTCTAACAGTTTAACAAGTGTTGGATGATTATCTGTGTAACGAGCAGAAAGCGAGACATATTGCGTGCGTAGTTCCCTCAATCTGTCTTCCGTGCCTAATACCCTGTTTCCGCGAGAATTATACAAATCGTTTGTGGGACTTAGCTGGGCCAATTCCGACTGCATATAGATCTTTTTTTCTTCAAGATTACGTATTTGTTTATCTACATCTGCCAAGTCACGATCATTTCGCTCCATCAACTGAATATTTAGTTGTTGAAGCTCAGGCAGACTACTGAAGTTTGCCTCTTTAAATACCGCAAGCTTAGCTTCAAGGTCAGATATTTGATGTTTGTATTTCTCTGATTCCGCATTTAAAAAACTCGAGGTTTCCAGAGCGGACTGTGCGCGTTGCTTCAAGTTTTCATCGAGATAAAGAGAGACCAATTGGTTCGTGACTTTCTGTGCAACTCGGGGATTTCTATCACTGAAAGAGAGCTTAAATGCAATTGTTGCTGTTGTTGGTCTTCCACTTCGTGGATCAACTACATCAGCACTTACCATCTCTAATTGAATCTCATCATGCAGTTTCTTTGCTAGAAAAGTGGTACTCGCATCGTCACGTTCATTTTTGTACAGGCCATAATCATCGATTATTTTACTCAGATTTTCTGTAGTCATAATACGCTGACTGATGACTTGAATACGCTCTCCTGCATAGGATGTAACTGTTGAACGGACCAAGTCGGTTGGAATCTCTTGCTGCTCTATCAAGATTGTAGCTTGAGACTTATATACTGACGGTAAACCGATAGCGAGTGCGGCACCAATGAAAAGCACCACAACCGCTGGTATCATGAACTGCTTCTTACGGCGTTGTAGGATAGTGAGATAATCTCCAAATCCTAAATAAACTTCTTCTTCCATTTATCTATCCAAATATTCAGCTTTGAAGAATACCAATTTTCGCGCGACATCGTATCATAATTTCCTTTTATATGAAAATTCTTTATTTGATAGCGATGTGGTATTTTTTTAAATATTATCAATGTGTTAGATGTGATTATACTTCCCATACACCTAATATATATGTCCCTTTTAGCAAATTGGTAACGATCAAGCCACCGCTCTTCAATTTATTACTAATTCTGAGACTTTGCCTGGATATTTCATAAAAAAGTAAAGAGTAGAGTTGTGTAATTTGTTAAAGTATGAATTGCTTAATATAGGCTCATCAAGCAAAGTCTGCGTGCGACCTCATGCTCCGACAATGCACCAAGTGCATGATATAGCGCAACTTCCGCGCCGTAAAAAGTCCGAAATCCGAAGTATTTTCGGATCGTCAGTTTTGCCTCTGTAAACCCCCCTCAACCTTGCCGCTCAAAACTCGTCCATTGGCCTCAAACCAGCTCAGCAACAGCGCCCGATGATCATGCAAATATTGGGCCACTTATTTCATAAGGTGGATTTTTTAACGCATTTTTTTCATACACCATTTGTTGAGAAATTACCCAGCCAAGTAGGGCGATACATCAGTTTTGTTGTTTGCTTTAGTACACAAATATTTTACCATGCACGAGGCCCACTTGCTTTTTTATTCAATAAGTTATGTGTAATTATGCCCTAGATTTGAACTCCGAAACTTGAGTTAGAAAAAGATCCAGGCTATAAAAAAAGATAGAAAAGATAAACTTGGCCAATGTGATTGCTAAAATGAAGCAATACTTGGTAGCACTCTGGAAGCTAGCCGGAGATGAGTCGCCGCGTTACCTAATAATAAGCTAATACGGCTAATAACAAAATTCAAAGAACGGATACGACCTAATTGCATACTTCCCTGACAAGTCAGTAAATTCAACAGGAGGCGTTATTGGATGCATTATAAATCTACTTTATAAATAAACTGTTGCTACTTAACTTACCGGCATTGACTCCGTCCCCTTCACTGAGTTGCTGTTTGTTCGCAACTTAATCTTCTCAGAGATCGAACGGAATACCTTACTACTATCTCGGGCTGAATGCTAAAGCCTTAAATCACCACATATACTACTCACAAATTCTGTTGAGGAACCTCTAACTATATAATGCGATGCTTAATTTCCTTGCAGTCTTGAACTTCTCTCAGGATTTTTGTAGATTGTAAATCTCAAAAAAGGAACATAAGGAGCATAATCATGGATAGAAGAGAATTCTCAGATGGACTGTGTAAATTAGCTACTTTCGGAGCATTTTCCACATTACTCCCGACTACTGCATCAGCTGCTGTTAATACACGGTCGAAGATATCAATTACCTCTCCCCCTTACTCGCAAACTCAAACGAAACGAACCGAATCCTTGTGGTTTTACTCCCTGGCACACACATTCTAAATGCGCCGCTTTTTTTACCACCTTACACCTCAATTAAAGGCCTTACGAAGAATGCATGTATTTTAGTAGGAGAGGGAAACTCTAACATCCGATATAACAAAGACACATCGATAACCGATCTTACATACAACTACACCGGCATTGGCAATAGAAGTGGTGCAATACGAAGTTCAGATAGTATAGGCAGTAGCTCTACGGGTTCACTGAATATAAATAATGTCATTATCCATGTCAAAGACACACATCGAAGTGGAATTTGGTTACAAGGGATTAACACCGTTACAATCCGTGATTGTGATATTTGCAGCTCGGGGATTGGCGTAGAACTAATAAACACACTCTCAGTTCATTTAATTAACACCAATATTATTTTATCGGATACCGATACCAATCATTCACACATAGGAATATACAAAACCGACAGTAGTCGAGTCTGGATTCGAGGAGCCATGATCGCTACTGGTTACGCATTTTCAGAACCCCACACAGGCGGTATATTCAATGAAGAAGATCAGGATATTATCGGCGTTTGGTGTTCAGGCAATGCAGGCGGACGTATCGAAATTTTCGACAGCTGGAGTATAGTTCGAAATTCATCAGGAGTATTTACCAACCAAACCATCTGCAACATACTTAATACTTCAGAACGAGGATGGATACGCATCTACGATGGGTACTATCAAGCTGAGGCAGCTTACTTTGGAGAATCAGTAGCTGAAATCATTAATAACGTAACACCCACATACAGAGGTGGTCGAATTGAAATCATGGGTAATACCAGGTATAAGAGGTCTAGAGGCACCATCTATAGCCAAGGACCAGGGCTTGGTGTAGAAAGAGTCCAAATGACAACCTCATGGCAAAATGCTGTTGGCAGTGGTGGATTAAAGATCATTAACGCCGAA
The DNA here is from genome assembly GCA_037382065.1 of Candidatus Thiodiazotropha sp. Taxonomy (GTDB): domain Bacteria; phylum Pseudomonadota; class Gammaproteobacteria; order Chromatiales; family Chromatiaceae; genus Thiodiazotropha. The sequence goes on from JARRQF010000540.1 coordinate 3,396, forward strand.
TTTGGTGACATAGATTGTACACTACCGGCTATACCTACGATTGGTGAAGAATATATTTTCAAGAGAACAGACATGAGCACCCATAGAGTCCGAATAATATGCCGGAGCGACTCTATCGAGGGAGATACGGAAGTCGAACTTGCAGCCGCACCTTATTCCACACTACATATTATGTTTGGTGGCGATGGAACTTGGTATAGAGCTTGAAATTTCCCATCATGCCATTTACTTAACCTGAATATATTCCATATAGCACTATGGAGGGGAATCTATGGCTAATCAACGTCTTTAATCCTTTGCGAAATCCGGATTGACCCTTTTTTCCGGTTTTGGGGTTGATGTAATCATCCAGGGCGAAGAGCAGGCGGACCTTAACGGCTGGTTCTGGAATCAGTGACCAGAGTGTCGCCCACAGTTGCGGCCAAGGCAACTTCGGCGAAGCCATAAAGGCATAGAAGCGCCGCTGAGTCAAAGGCAACTCGAGGAGCGTCTGCAAACATCGCAGCAAATTAGAGGTGCGTGAAGAGGTGAAATGGGTAATCACGATCAGGAGCGTATAGACAAACCAAAGGCCGCGCTCCGGGCCTTTGCGGGAGGTTTGAAACGA
>JARRQF010000541.1:0-5095 GCA_037382065.1 Candidatus Thiodiazotropha sp.
AGCTTTGGCCGCGACGCGCGTCACGTCTACTACCTAAGCACTGTGATTCCTCACGCCGACCCAGCGACTTTTGTGGACCTCGACGGCCACTACGCCAAGGACAAGAAGGCCGTCTATTATCGAAGGCAGCTTCTTCCAGAGGCGGATTGGGCCAGCTTTGAACTGTTGGATCGACTAATCTTCTTTCCCAAAGTAGGCGATGCCATCGCCCAAGACGAGACGCATTACTACGGTGTGGGTGCGATGGGACCGATCCGCTGGAAGAAGCCGCCGAAAGAATGACGGGTTCGATTGTTGGAGCTGCCAGCTCATATGGCCGGTTTTCAGGTGTCTATCGAGGTCCGAGACACTACCTCGTTCGGTAATCTTCTTTTTTGAGGCAACTGGCTGGCGCATTGACGCTGGGGCAATCATTGCAAAAATCCACGATCACGGAGCGATACGGTGCCAAAGCCAAGGAAAGCGCAGGTCTCCTTGGAAGCCGCCCCCTACTACCACTGCGTCTCACGCTGTGTCCGCCGCGCCTCTTTTCCCTCCCCGTGCTGGTGCAGCGCTATCTCTCCAAGCAAACCATGACCCAAGGTGAGGGGGAAACGGTGGCCTCATTGGTGGCCGAGTGGCGCGGACGGCTGCAGGATATCAGCTGGTTTATTCATTGCCTCAACGAACCAATTGCCCGTCAGGCCAACCAGGAGGACGATTGTTGCAGACGCTACTGGGAAGGGCGCTTTAAATCCCAGGCCCTGCTGAATGAGAAGGCCCTGGCGGCCTGCATGGCCTCTGTGGACCTCCAGTGAGGGCAGGTATGGCGGAAACCCCGGAACAAGCGACCTTTTCCAGCTGGTTGGATCGCAAGGGGTGCGATCTTGAGTTGATCCGATACATACTCAATCATGAAGATCCCGAAATGACGATTGAATACATTGCCCCATCGCAGAAGCAAATCGAAGAGGCGTATAAGTCTTTATTCCTGGGTTTGAAGATGCCAGAGGCGTTATTTGCATAAATTATTTTCCCACATGATACTCGTTTGATGAGAGCCGTGAGGCATTTCGTATACGCAGTTTCGCGATGGACTTTAGTCTGATTTCGGCCAAAAGCTGACGCTTGTAGGTTCAGGTAACGTCAATCCGGATTTATTCATAGCGGACATTTGAGCGGCGAGTTGGTTAAGGTAGTCTTCGATCTGTTGCGTGCCCATCTCACCGGGATGGCGCTTGCTATTGAAAAGAATGAACTGGCGTATCCAGTAGACATAGGACTTTTCAGTTCTATGACTGAAGTGTTTCTGCCGGCACCACTATCACGACTTACTGAGAATGTATAACGAGACAGCAGGAACCTAAGTCATTGAAATTATGTCAGTTAAGGTGGTATATAGAGGTCTTGCTATAAATGTATAACGAGCCAAGGGGCTCGTTAATATAACTGTTAAGCAATACGAGTATGAGTAGAAACAAAAAGTTTGGGCTTAATCTTGCCCAATGCATACTGGCCTATTTGAAAGAAAATGATTCAATCGGACATAGTCACTATGGGTATTGTGGAGTCGGCTTTGTGTTGGTGGATGGGTGTATACACTATACTCACTTTGATGAGTGGCTAACTTACACAGCCGGAAAGAGATATGAACATGGAGGTAAATATGAAGGAATAATTAAAACGTTTTCTTCTGACAAGGAATTTATAGATTGGTTATCTAAACAAACGGACGATTCATTGTCGGGCAAAGAAACAAATGATGAATGGTATATTGATAATCAAAGGATCACAAAATACAGGCTGCAATCACTATTGGAGCGCACCAATGCTTAACAAGGTGGTGCAGTGGAGCCAGTTACGTTCTTCATTCTTTATGGTGTCGCTTTGCTCTTTTTACCATAGAAAATGCTCCACTACACTGCCCCACTGACCACGACGTTAGAGCGCCAAGTGAAGCTTGGTGCGTCTTGCAGGGTACAAGTCCCTGTCGGGTAAGGGTTAACCACCCACCCGTATCGAGTGTTGCGCCCACAGCGGAACCGGAGTTACTTATTAGCTTTAGAAAGGTGAACAAAGTGGGTGAAGCGTACACAAAGAATTGTGCAGGCCGTAGGGAGTTCGCAGCTCCTGAGAGCTGGTACAGCTTCGAAATGCAAGTTGAGGTTGAGAAAGGTTTTAACGTACACCGAAGTTAAAACAGAAGCATCCGCAATGGTGAGGATGTGAAGGGCCTCCAGAGTCATCAGGCTGTGGCATGTACAAAGAGACGCATACAAGAACTTGGGAGGTCTATTGAGGCCCTGACAGGAAACGATAGAAGGAGATTGTAATGCGAGAGACACAAAGCGAGGTGGAGACGGGACTGCGCTGGTTGACTGAAATCGTTTCATACTGTTGGGAAAGTCAAGAAGCCGATAAAGCGGATATTGACCGATGGCTCAGTGGGAGTCGGATCAAGCATAGTACTCTGAGCATGGGAGAGCCACGTACAAGGGGAAGGAGTTGACGGAAGTATGTAGCCCGCAAAGGAAACTCATACCCGACACAGAAGATTGGGAACGACATGAGCTGACCTCCCTGCGGGGAATAGCCTACAAGGCAAAGACAAAGCCGGATGACCGGTTTCGAGACCTGTCTCGTTGTATTGATGAAACACTACTGGGCTACTGCTTTGGTAAATTAAATAAAAAAAGCGGCCACAGGCGTGGATCGAGTAAGCTATGGAAGCTACAAGGAGAACTACGTAGCCAACATAGAGGACTTAATCAGTCGACTCAAACGGAGAGGGTATCGAGCCAAGCTGGTAAAACGCAAGCACATCCCAAAAGGGGCAGGGAAGACGAGGCCACTGGGAATACCCGTGCTCGAAGATAAACTGTCTCCAGATAGCCGTGTCAGAAATTCTAAGTGCTATCTACGATCATGACAAACTGTTGGAAATGTTGGCACGAAGAATCGATGATAAGCGCTTTCTCAGGCTCATTAACAAATGGTTGAAAGCAGGAATACTAGAAGAAGATAAAAGCATATTTAACCAGGACTAAAGAATAGATTCTGTTTTCTGAGTTTTGAGTTCTATTGGGATTCTGATACAAAGGGAAAACCGAGACTGTTTCGTCGAATAGAAAGAAAGAGACCGCAAACAGCAAAAAGTAACCTATCGGAATACATCAGGGAGAATAGGCATATGAAGACTTCATTATTGCTTAGCAACTTGACGAGGAAGTTATCAGGGCATTATAACTACTTTGGAGTGGTGGGAAATTTGGTTGGGCTATATGCTGTTATGCAGCATGCAATGAAGCTACTGCATAAGTGGTTAAATCGACGCAGTGGACGGAAAAGCTTCACATGGGAGCGACTCAAGCACTACCTTAGTTTTAATCCGCTGCCGACACCTGTGTGTTGTGCAAAGAGCGTGGTACTAAGGTCTGGTGGTAGAGTCAAAGGTGTCTTTGTTGACTGCGAAAGCGAGTACAACCGAGGAGCCCCGTGAGGGAAAACTTCATGCGGGGATCTGTGCAGGGGGTGCCGGGTAACCGGTGTACCTACTTTGTTTGCCTGTCACTACCTAGCGTGGTTCTGGCAAATGAAATCGAGAAGAAGTTCTTAAAGGCAGGGCTAATTGATGTAAGTACCGTTGATAGGTCAATTCAGGTTGATCTCGTCAACTCAGATCGATACAAGAACTTCTTTAAAGAAAACTTCTATGACGGACTGAATAAAGCCTATTTAAGAAAAGAAATTGCTGTAATGCTATCCAAGGCACAAAGTGCTTTGAAAAATGAACAGCCAGGATATTCACTTCAGGTGCTTGATGCTGCAAGGCCAAGGTCTGTTTCTCGTGCCATGTATGAAAAAATGAAGGGCACTAGATTTGAAAAATACGTTGCAAACCCAACGAAAGGTTCAATGCATAATTACGGTATTGCTGTAGATATCACCATCATAGATGAAAGTGGCCATAAATTGGATATGGGGCCTAGCCCTTTCTACAGTAGTCATGCAGCAATCTACTGGAACTATTTCCTAAAGAAAATGGGCTTTGGAATATCTTCTGAACAACAGCAGAATCGTGATCTTCTGAAGCGTGTCATGTTAAGGGCGGGTTTTCATCCATTAACCCATGAGTGGTGGCACTTTAATGGCATGGAGAAAGCCGATGCAAGAAGCATGTATTCAATTATCGAGTAAGGTTATCAATCAATACGAGGATAGTCACCGTTTGGGATAGTCTAAAGCCATTCATAATCAGATGGTTATTTCAAATGGCAGTGCTTTCACAACAACGATTAAATGGTGAGTGCTTGTATTATTATTACAAGAATCCGCCACTATGGATTTCTAATAGGTTGTTAAGGAACAAGGCCATTTATTGAGCTAGAGCCAACAGAGCACCCATTAGCATTGGAGCAACGTGAAGGTATATCAAAAGAGCGAGTTGTTGAAATATATTCAATTATGATACACGGCAAAGAGGCCTAACCATGCCATCAAATCCGACGCTCGTACCTCGCTCGGCTTATGGCAAACGTTAAATGCTATGGCAATCTGGAAGGAAAAATATATTAAAGGACATCATGGGAATGCCATGTATGGCAGCGAAGCTCCCGGCTTCGAGACCAGATCGGAATATGACAATATTCGAGATAATTGGGTGTATTTTATCGAAGCATGTGGCTTTACTTTTCAGTTCCTAAATGTCGCCCAGCTTTCAGAGTGCTTGGCTTACTACGAAATAAAAAACGCTGGCAGTACAAGAGAAGAAATAGGTGCCGCTGATCACTGGGAGGTTCAAAGGTGGTATGAACGTCTTCCACTTTATTTGCGGGAGGAGACTAAACGCATAAAAGTAGTAAAGGTACTAAAAAAAGCGCAAGAAATTATAGTCAGCAATAAGGTTATAGAGCGTGGTATTTAACAAGCACGTAAACTCGGATCGCACAAAGCTGCGCCGCTTCGCTCTGCAACTTTGTGCGCCCGGTTACGCGAAACGTTATCGCGCCGAGCAAAGCTCGGCGTATCTTGCGGGGTGAAAGTCCCCGTCGGGCAAGGGCTAGCCACCCACCCGTATCGAGTCTTGGGTCCATGGCGGAGCGGTAAGGAACCGTGA
>JARRQF010000542.1:0-2834 GCA_037382065.1 Candidatus Thiodiazotropha sp.
TATTGTATGTCTTCGTTTCTATCAAGGTAGAGGTTGTGGCATTGGGCGTTTACTTCGAAGGCCATGGCGTCGACAAGATGGCCGCGGTTGGCGTTTTGGTTGATCGCAGCGGCGAAGGCGGCAATATCTTTTTCATCAATTCCAGCACCTTCTAACGTAGCGTTCACCTGAGGGACCAGTTCTGCGCGGTCAGCGGCGACCAGTAGCTTGCTGTCCCTTGCGCCCTTCAGCGCATCGACGTGGTCTTTTTGCACCTGAGGGGCGTCCAGAAAGGAACCTTCGCAAATCATGGCCGCCATGGCACGAATGGTGCTGTCCCGCCGGTCTGAGTCACTCGTACATCCAGCCAGTACCATAAGACAAACCCAAAGTATCATCGTGTATTTGTGTTTCATGTGAACTCCAATTCAATTCAAAAGAATTATCGAGCCAGACGGGTGCAGAGTAAATTTACTCTGACCCCACGCATTGCCCAGGCTTTGGCAGACAAATATCTCAACCCCGAGGCCGTCGAATCCGCCGACCTGCTCAGCCGCGCCAGCGTCGAAGCCCTATTTAAACAGCAAGACGATCCGAACACCACCGACGTACCGGAACAAGCCCTGGCCAGAATCAAAGGACTGGGCAGGTCACATCAGGATGCTGTCACCTCGGCCTGAAATCTAACGCGCCTCAAGATCCTTAGTCCGATCATCCACCACAGACATCGAGTCAGATTCTACAAAGCGTTTAGGACGCATATTCCCGCAGAGCCTGGATGTTATTTGTCTTCGTATTCCTTTCGGGCGCGACCTTTGCCCCGTTTGGCTGGCGTCACATCAACACGGTGTTTGATGTTGGGGGCAAATACGCCATGGAACCGGGTCAGGTTCACTCGGGGTTTCGGCACCAGTGCCGACAGCTTGGCAATGACAAATCGGCAGGAAAGCCGATACCTTACCCACCAATTCCTGCTGACCCGGTACGTTGATACGATGAAATCGGCTTTTACCCCAGGGCGTGGTTGTGTAAACGCCGTCGAGGAATAGCATCTGAAAATGCACGTTCAAATTGAGCACACTGCCGAATCGCTGGATTAATGTCACCGCGCCGGTCTGTGCGGTTTTTCGTGTATATCCCGACTTCTTAATCAGGTGGGACAATATGGCCCTGAAAACGATCCCCAGCACACGCTCTATCAGCTCAGGGCGGCAGGCGAACAGGAAGCGTAATTGAAATGGGAAGTTCAACACCCACTGGCGTATGGGCTGTTCCGGCATTCGCTGCATTGCACCGCTGCGCTAACTCGACCTATCAAATTTTCTGTTTTTCGTAACGTTAGGCAAGCATATTACGTAGGATGCGGTGAGCTTTGCGAACCGCATCATTAACGACAATCAATAGTGCCAGATTCGAATACTACTTAGTTTAGGTGCGTGTGGCTCTTAATTGTGGTGCGGTAGGCTACTGACCCCATCGAGTAAAGTGTGAATATTCACATTGACACCCACATGTCTGATTGTTATTAATTATTGTACGTTCGAACCCAAAACATCGCTTCGGACCTTTCGGCACAACGTTCTATTATCCAGACATATTTTTGAATCGCCGTTTTATGGTGAGTCTCTCTCACCTAGGCGCGTCAGTATCCTATTCTGTATAGCTTCCATTTCATCGGCCTATATCCCTGCCGTCTGTTTGGTACTCAATCCCAATTTCTTTGCAGTGTGACCGTCGACTTCTCATCTCGGTACGCACACGGCTTTCGGATGAGTAACAGTCGTCCGGCGTCGGGAGAATATGCTTTGGCTATGTTGTTGTCGAAACTCATCATTCAAGTACTACTTAGGAGATTAAAATGAAATTTTTGAAAAACAGTAGTTCAAGAACAGAAGGTTACTCAACTGCAAACCATCTGATCACCGCCTTTTCCTGTGCTGCCGTTCTCGTTGCCCCAATAGTATTTTCTACGCCAGCAATGGCAGCCAAGTGTAATAATATTTCCTTTAGAGCTCACAATACCACCGCAAGTCCCATGCGAATTACCAAGGTGCGCTTTAAAGACAGAAACGGTGCCAACTCCAGTAACTGGCATACACAAGTCATCAAGAATTATACCTGCGATTCAGATAGTAACTGTATCAGCGTAAGGCCTGAGGATCTGGAGAAAAGGCAGAATCACGACTTGCACGCTTTCCAATTTCAGTACTCGTTCCCTGAAGGCAATGGGTGGGGAAGAAAACATTGGAGTACTTCGCGGAAAGATGCTAATGATGAACGTTGTGTTGACGGCCGCACCTACCCGGAATCCGGTGCTTTTGATATCCCCTAATCCAAAGGAGGGTGCCCAGGAGGCTTAACCCACCGGGGTAGGGAGCCGCTCTAGCGGCTCGCTCTAGCGGCTCCCTACCACTTGATCAATAGGGTCAACTGCTGTCCCACAAACTTCCAGAGGGCTGCTAACCGCCTGAATCGAGCAATTGGCGGCAGAGGGACTTTCACCCTCCTAGATTCTCAGCCTTGTCGGCTGCTCCAGTGTCCTCGTATTAGTATTATTGCAGGCGCGGAAGGATGAGGGATGTCTTGATGGAGACAAGTTGTGTGATATTTTGACGTTTACCCAAAAGGGGCAAGTAATTGTTGAAAGTATAAGCAGAATATCCGCTATCACCCATGTATATCAAAGCAGAAAACTGAGGCCTGAATCATCCGTCTATCCGACCTCAATCTATTCAATCTACCGGATTTTAGATTGAATCCACCCTCTTCCACAGCCTTCCGGCCTAGTTCAGCCAAAAGGCTTCCAGGCAGCCTATCTTTCTGTTGCTGTGCCGCTTAGAGAAGTGTGAAACCCA
>JARRQF010000543.1:0-3256 GCA_037382065.1 Candidatus Thiodiazotropha sp.
GCCCGATCTTCGCCCTGCAGCGCCGAGGCCTGATGAAGGGCACCGCCGAGCAGCTACAATACATCATGCGCGACGAAGTGCTGCACGCCTCCTTCGGCATCCGGGTGGTCAAGCAGATCCTCCACGAAGAGAACATCACCCTGGACAAAAAGGCGCTGCGAGAGATGTGGGACGAAGCCGAAGCTGCCGAGACAGGCTATGCTGAATACATTCTGCGTGATCCGATTCTCGGTTATTCAAAAGAGGACCACATCGGTCAGTTCCGTTTCACCGCCAACCGCCGCGCCCAGCAACTCGGCATCGACGAGCCCTTTCCGGGTGCCGAAGCCACCCTGCCCTGGCTGGACGAGCAGGCGCATATGCGCAAGGAGAAGAATTTCTTTGAGACCCGGGTTACGGAGTATCAGACCGGCGGAGCTTTGAAATGGGATTAGTTTTTATTAATTTTAAATGTTGAATTTTTAATTATGAATTGAGGTGTTCGCGTTGCTCACGAGTTTCAAGAAAAACCCGAGCGAAGCGAGCACATTAATTCAAAATTCATAATTTAAAATTCATAATTATTTGGAGACAAATAATGCACTGCTCTCACTGCAAATCACTGATGGCGGAAGTGGGTGTTCAACGGGACAATCGGACCGAGCAGACACGGTACGAGTGCCCCGTTTGCCAGCGGACGGAATTGATTACTCGGCATTTGGTGCATTGGCGAAATGATTTGTCCGTTTCCAATTGCCGGATTGGAGGGCGCGTGTTGAGACACGTATAACTTCCGCACCCATTCATTCCGATTCTTCGGTGCGGTAAGGTTTTCGCATATACCGTACCACTAAGAGACCATGAGATCCCAGCCTGACAGTTGTCGAGAAACAGAATAGTAACGGCCTGATAACAATTATATGAGAAATCCCGACATAGAGTTTGAACTTGGTGACATCAGTTCCATCAGCCTAGACGAGAACCCATATGCACCACCCAAAAGCACCCAGGTTAATCAATCAATAGATATTGAGAAACTGATCTCGCAAAGAAACTTGCTCATGATTTTCTTTATATCATCTGTTCTTGTATCGCTTATTCCTTTTATATTCCTATCCATGGATATAGCTTCTGGAATTAGCACTATTGCGTACTTTTCCGGATCAATCCTCTCAACAATTCTTGGCATAGTAACGCTAACCTATATCTATATAGTAAACACATATATAAGCTCCAAAGGACAAGCGATTTTTGTCACTGTAATATCGCTCTTACCATTGCTAGGTCTCTATATCTTTATTCGAACCCTTATCATTTCGAAAAAGTTAATCACTCAGAGTAGATAATAATTTTAGTGAGCAACATCACAGTATTTATTCTTCACATTGGCAGAATCTAATTACCTTTTATACGTAACCACAAAATGACTTTGAGGCATGTATACTAAGTGCACGAGAAACCGTTCACAAGCCATTTGTAGCCGGACGGATACACGCGACCGATTACGGGACTGGAACACTAAATTAATACATTATCATACTATGGAACAAAGGATCGAACCATGACTATCACAAAACAGCATCTGCTGGTAGCACTATTTCTTGGGTTTGGGCTGACTGGCGCTGTCAGTGCCGCACAAACACCTAACCACTATGAATGTAGCGGTCGTAACACAAACCTTACGCTTACCATCAGCAGCGACAACAGAGCCGTTGGAATTGCACCAATAGAGACCACACTCGATCTTCAAGTCAACACGATGAGTTTCAGTTATGGAGCCACTGAAATTACCACCGAATCGACTCTAATCGGAGAACTGTGGGAAGTCCCGCTGGAACAAATACCGGACCTTTACGTTAAGTATGCAAGCATAATCATACCAACCATCGCACTGGAACAAGGGCAAACCAGATTTAACACCAAATTAGTCATTACAAAGGTCAACACACCCCTCAGTCCAGATACATTTCAAGGCGTAGTCAATCCATCGCGTTATATCAACCTGAGATGCACAGCATCGATGCTTTATTTCTAAATATTATTTGAATATCTATTCAGATTGTCCTTTCAGATTATTCTGGCACCCAATTAGCTCGCTCCCACGATCCCCGTGGGACGAGCTAAGTTTTCGCGCGACCGAAACAACCCAACACTTTGGAATATTTACAATACACCAGGCTTTTCATACATTACGATACACGCATTTAAAGATACCGCTCTAGAAATATGATTTTAGTTTTACCCTGCCGAACCGTTTTGAATGGCACATAACCACGACGTTTATAAATAGCAAGATTTCTACTATGCACGTTAGTGTAACAGTTCATATAGCCTGTTGCCCAAACAATACCGAACAATCCAATTTCGAGCAAAACCTTTGGCCAACCGGGCGCTTGGTTATGTTTCGAGGTCAATATGCCACAATATGGAGTAGTCTATGGCTCATTTTATCAAGTTCATTCCCTTGACTTTCATCTTAGTGTCAAGCCTGTTGTATGCTGACACAAAACCCATTGACGCTATTCAAACCCCAGGAATCTACCTATCCACCAACAGCGGTTATGTCAAGATCGAACCCTATAAGCACGACTATCGATTTGTAGACTTCAATTTCCTAAACGAACTCCCCTATGCCGTACGCACCGAACAACGACTAGCCATTGTAATCTATGAAAAGGATTTTAATCCTGACTCGATTGAACTCGAACTCAGACCCCTTGACGTAAAGGTCAAACTTCAAGAGCTCAAATTTACCGTTCACCCAATGAAAAACCCAGACATGCACGAACTCGTTGTCAACTACCCCATCAGTGACGGCGCCATGCTTCAGGTTCGATCCTGGTCATACTTCGAGAACTTCGGCGCGATCATGCTGGGTGAAACAGAACAACAGCTGGTTAACTTTTTCAGTCAAAAAGAGATGCAGAACGCCTCTACAGTCGTTCAGTATCTCAGTGACGCCCGGGTTGCATTTCCAGACAACACAAAACTCCAAGACCTTTCAGCCTATTGGAAAGAAGCCGCTGAGATCGAAATCGACAATAGAGACTACACCTATGTCCAAGAGAAGTGGCAAAACTACGAGGAAGCCACCAAACTCAGTTTAAAGGATCGATACCTCAATGCGCTCATCGTTGAGATCAATGGCTATCTGAGCACACACCCCAAAGGAGTACACGCCGAAGAAGCCATCCAACGAAGAGACTTCGCTGAAAAACAGCTAAAAGAGCTTGAGAAACTACTCTAACTAGGATTGGATAGCATCAGTAACTACGAC
>JARRQF010000544.1:0-4048 GCA_037382065.1 Candidatus Thiodiazotropha sp.
CTCCTTGCAAACTGGTCTCATCACCTAACTTTCTCATGGAGTTTGTGATTGAGCAAGCTACACATGTTGGTGACGCTCCCTGATCAACAATACGAAACTCACTAGGTGCAGCCATGCGATCCAACTCATTGAATTCGCCTTTTCCTCCTTTAAGAAATCTCAGGGAATCAGCATCACATTTCGCACATTTCGGGACACCCATTATTTGCAGCTAATGTCACATTTCGGGACACCCATAATGATGGCTGTCCCTATTCTGTTTTTGCCGAGCTGGGCGCACGCATTGCCGAGCTTCGCAAAGCACAGGGGATCACCCAGATTCAGATGGCTGAGGCGCTGGGCGTTTCCCAGCAAACGGTTAATTCGTATGAGGTGGCAAGGCGGCGCGTGCCGGTATCGGCATTGCCGATCCTGGCCCGGTTGTTCCATATCACAACCGATCAACTGCTGGGAGAAGAGAGCGGCAAGCAAGCGGGCGGTAAACGCGGTCCGATGCCCAAGCTACAGCGCCAGATCGAGCAGGTCGCCCGGCTCCCCAAGGCGAAACAGAAGTTTGTCAGCGAGATGCTAGATGCGGTGATTCAACAACAGTAATTTGAAAGACGCTGACTTGATGGGCGGCAACCCAACAGGCCAGCTAACCACAACCGATACCAGAGGTATCGACCATGGCTAAACAGGATGGTAAGCCAGGCAACCGCCTGCGTAAATGTAAAATCTGCGAGCAACGTTATATCAAGGTCAACGCGATCCACTATGAGTATCGCACCAAGCAACAATCAGACTATTCCGGCAGCCGGGCGGTGCCGTGGATCCAGATGAAGGGGCATTGGCTCGATCAGGCGGGGTTCTCCATCGATACGCCCGTGACAGTCAGGGTCATGGACGGCTGCTTGGTGTTAACCATTGATACATCAACAAGTCGTTAGAAAACTAAAAAAACAAAGAGGCCGGTTGGCCTCTTTGTTTTTTATGGATGACCCATTCTTTGCATTGCTCACGTTATTGTGGGTGTCCGGATAGCATTATAAAATTGCACGCCCCAATCTAAACGGTCTTGCCCTACATCCTTTTGCGTTATTTGTCTAAGCTGACCAAGTAAACTCAAAGCATCCTCTTCATTGTAACCACAGTACAATAGCAATGCATTAGTCATCATCCCTGTTCTATGAATACCAGCAGAGCAATGCATATAGACCTTCCCACCATCATTCAATACTGAACGAATTTCCTCAAAAGACTTTGTGAGATCACGCAACACCTTTTCATCATCAATCAAACTAGCGCTTCCTACTTGAATCCAGATAGACACTAAACCTGCTGATTGAACAGAAGATATTATCTTTTTTGCCCCCTCTTTTTCAGACAAAATAGTTACTACATGAGTAAACCCATCTGCCTTTAATTTCGGAATTCTATTTAGCTTTGGCCTATGCCCAATCTCAAGCATTCCATTTAAAACCGGACATAAATTACTTACACTTACGCTGTCACTTTCCATGACTTAACATCATCAACACAAAACTCAGGTTCAACCACAATAAACTTCATTTCATCATCGCTCAAATATGTCTTGGTACTCGGTTCAATTAAGCTTCTAGCCATTACCGACCGAATGATTCTTAGATTATGATCAGAAGTATCCATAACCAAAGAACGCGCAATGCTTCTCATTTGCTCAAGCTCTGGTGGCTCCTCTGGAGGGTTGTGCTCTTCTGCATATGAATCTGTCGAGGCGAAATACGTATGATGCGTCCTTGATATAAAATCTGCACCAACCTCTAACAGTTGCTCCACCCTAACAAATTGATTTAAAGACGAAGAACTCTCAACCCATTGCTGGCACGCTCGAAGCATTTCAGCAAAAGCATTTACATATTCAGGAGATAGTAAATTATCGAATCGACGAACGATTACTCTTTGAGAACCAGGGCTACTAGGCACAAAGTACAAAGTGCCCAACTTACTTTCTAAAAATTTCTTCAGTCCTAGTTCTTCTTCAATTTCTAAAAAATAGCGCACAATACCAACCTATAGCATATCAATAATTAGTATTTTCTCTTTCGTTGGAGACCAGTGAATATTTGCCGATGGCGGATTTCGATTCATCCTCGTTTCCAGCATTTTCAACATATCATTTTGAGAACCTTTTAACGCACTCATCGCACCCTGATAAACAGATGAAACATGAGAATCTTTCAGACTATCCCAAACGATGACTGTCCCAGTACTTGATCCCAGTACTTGGCAAACGAAGCTTCCAGACCATTAACAACATCCGTAACATTACCGACAGCCAAAGCCTGCTTGATTAAACTTTCTAATTTCGACATAAACAATCTCTACAAGCGAAAATACCCATCCACTGCACGTAAATAAGCCCTCATTCGCTGTTCTCCATCCTCTAAGTTCATAACCGCAATAACAGTTTTATTGCTCAATGCGGGCACACTTTCATGAACCCATGATTCTGCTCGATCCCCTGCTAGCTGTTGGATTCGATCCTTCAGCCAAGCAGGTAAATCGTCAAATGTTTTATAAACCATCTTTCTTCAAGCTCTCGAACAATATCAAGTGCGAAGTTCCTGATTCTCTAGCGGATGGCACCAAAATACCGTCATAATACGAGGACACTCACCATTCAAACACTGCTGTTAATGTAGTGGCATTTGAAATAACCATCTGATTTTGAATAGCTTTAGACTATCCCAAACGGTGACTGTCCCGGTACTGCTGGTACTGCTGGTACTGCTACAACGTGATTAGCACGCTTGTGGCGGCACATAGCGGCGTTGCAACTCCTTGGAATAGCGGGCTATTGCGCGCCGTGCATGGATGCACCTGTGTCGCAGGCACATGGATGTGCAGGAGCGACCCTTGCCCTGCACCACCACAAACGCACACTTCATGTTGCCCAACTGATCTTTTTAGGATAAAAGACCCGTTTCAGAATCGGCTCACAAGGTGTTATATTTTACGAACCATCTATCGATAAATGATTCGCAAGGAGAACAACATGGCCTCTGTCACCCTGTCCAGTAAGTTTCAGCTCTCCATCCCCAAGGCTATCCGGGAGGAGATGCACCTGCAGGCCGGTCAGAAGTTCGTCATTCTCCCCAAAGGAGACACCATCGTACTGGCGCCCATCCGCCCTCTGGATGAGATGCGAGGCCGGTTAAAAGGCGCTGACCCCAGCAACTACCGGGATCGAACAGACCGTCTGGAACGCATTAAATGATCCTGGTGGATACCTGTGGTTGGGTTGAGTGGCTCACGGAGGGCGTGCTGGCGGATAGCTTTGCCCCTTACATGAAAGATCCGGCAGATTTGTTGGTGCCAACTACAGTGCAATATGAGTTATACAAGTGGGTCAAGCGTGAATCCGATGAAACCACCGCATACGATACCATTGCCCTCGCCGACAACAGCCTTATCGTTCCACTAAATACTGAAATTGCCCTCATGGCGGCAGATCTGACCCTGTCCCATAAACTCGCCTTTGCTGATGCCGTCATCTACGCCAGCGCCAAGAAACACCATGCCGAACTCGTCACCTCCGACGACCACTTCCAAGGGCTGTCCGGTGTGACCTATTTTCCGAAAAAGAGTACATGAACACGCAATGGACACCAGCAAGCTCAAGAGCTACGCCCCCAAGGCCCGACGCGACTTCATTGCCGCCGTCACCCGCCGTGCCGCAAAATTTGGCCTGACCGCCAAAGGCGCTTCACCCATACGGGAAGAAGGGCAACTGGCTATCATTGATAGTACCGGGACAGTAAGCGTTTGGAATAGTCTAAAGCCATTCAAAATTAGTTGGTTATTTTAAATGACAGCACATTTCGCACATTTCGCACATTTCCACATTTCGGGACACCCACCATTTGCAGCTAACACTATCATGAGTTATTGTTAGGAAAACATGGATGACACATAAGCCAAGGAGAAGGCTATGACGATATCTCGAAAAAAACAGATCTGCCTAGAAGAGACGCCCTATTATCATTGCGTATCCCGCTGTGTTAGACGCGCTTTTCTATGTGGTGAG
>JARRQF010000545.1:0-4205 GCA_037382065.1 Candidatus Thiodiazotropha sp.
CAATCTATTCCGGTATCGGCCTGGGATGAATTGTTAACAGTATACTATCTGCGTTATTGAGCAACCAAGTATCCGACAGATTAGCATCCGGATAGAGATTTCCTTCTGTCCGCGAGGAGCTGTGCCTGCCGGACCGAGAAGTGAGATGACGCGCCCCTGAAGAGGCGGATTATGAGTGAACCACCTCCCATTATCGGCATTTGCTCCGTAAAAAAGTCGTCGTGAGCAGTCGATATTGAATTTTTTAGGGGGAATCCTTCCAAATATCGTCTGACGGACATGCGGACAGGACAACAGAACAACGGGCACTAGTTAAGGCGTCCACCACAACCCTCCACCATTAAATGTATAACGTAGTTCTTGAGAGTCGTTTCTATAGTTTGTTTTTAGCATAATAATATTATTATAGCCATCTTGATTCAGTTCTATGTTTCTACTATTTGACGGTATTGCATACAAAAAACCAGGTGTTGAGCCATCAGTTCCTAAAGGTCCAGCTGAGTATCCTTCTGTTATCAGAATATATTTACCATCTGGTGACCATGCCAATGATCCAAATAGTTCGTACCCATTCGAACTAACAGGCGCATAAGCAAATCTATGCAAATCGGAGCCGTCTATATTTATTATCCAAGGTGTTTGAGGTATTGGAACGTCCCCTGTAGAAGCATGTTCCTCAAATAGCATAAACGCAATTTTAGTACTATCCGGACTTACTCTAACAGATCCCCCTATACCAGCGATATTAGAAAATTCCGGGTGGTCACGTACATCAAATATCTTTGAACCTTCCGTGCTGTATGGTGATGTTATATATATAGCGCCATTATATGCGTAAACGATTCTATTATCATTAGTCCAATCAAAAGCTACTGGACCATCATCTGGCATTGTAGAATAGGTAATTTCTTCATTATTAATATCATTCAACACTATGAGAGTGGGTGAATTATAGTAAGCATCATCATTAAAAGTGAAAGCATAATATTCACCATCTCTAGATAGTCTTGCGACGTCTACTGACTTATACAATTCATGCCTCTCTCCTATGAGTTCACCTTTTGTAGTGTCGTGAATTTCAATGCAATCAAGCGTATAACCGTCTACACAGTTACTTACAGCTACAATATACTTATCACCGCTGATATTTGGAAATGTATAAAATGCCGGGCTTCTTCCATAATCCATGACAGGATCTGTACAATAAAAATCATTCCCTACGATATCAAAATCAAGGCAATAGCTATCCCACACAATACCTGGAGACCGCGTACTTCTTCCTGTTGCAACATCTATAATCCAACCATTTGTTGTAAATATGCGACCTGCAAGTCCTCCATTTATATTATCACTCATTGGCGCTGAATTATCACCACTACCACCACCTCCTCCGCAGCCATAGAATAAAAATGACATGCCGACAAGCACCACTATTTTTAGTACAATATAGTTTTGATTCAACATTGTATATTATCGACAATAGTTAAAATACGAATACCAGACACCTTTCGATGCTTGGCATCCAATGCATTGATAGTTATTAAACTACTGTTTTCTGGCCATTGAAGACAGCCCTTCACCAATGGATTTCAGTACAGTAGAGGTTGCTTCAGAACACATTGCAAACAGTTTGGATTCCGCCTGAAATTCAGCTTGAGCTTCAGTAAATTCTTTACCTTTTTCTTGCTTGATTTGCGCCTGCTCCTCTTTTGATTTACCTTTAAGGTCAGCGTCATCGACTTTAGAATCTTCCATTCTATCCTGAGCTTGCATCATCTTTTGGAAATGGTCGCCTGTCATCGCACCCATAGCTTTCGCTAAAGCAACAAGCCAACTGCCACTTCCATTTTTTGCTTTCTTTTCATCTTAACCACATGCTGTTGTTATGGAAGATCTCACGTCAGACGTGTCGCCAGCTTGAGACGAGGAATCCGCTACCTTGAAGCTTTTGCATGATCTGATCGACAACTTTATTAACAATCTTATCGATCAAGCCGCACATTGAATTGTCGGTATCCTGCTGACAACCCGGAGGTGTTGGCTCCTGAGGGCAGCTCTGCGCGACAGACTGCAATGCTTGGCACATTTCATCTCTCGCGAACTGCGGGATTCCCGGTGCACACTGGATTGCCTGACCCAGTTGACTGGTCAGCGCGCCCATCATGTTGTTCAATCATATTCTCCAGCATCCCGCCCAGACCTGCACCTAATGATTGGCCGATCTGTGCGCCAATGGGGCCACCAAACATGCCCCCGACAAGACCAAATCTACCGATAATCGCTTGGCGGACGTTCAGACAGGACACCGGAGATGCACTTATCCTGCTATCCAATTTATGGGGCCCATCTCTCTCTTCGGATCTTGTTCAATAGCGCATCTCCGCCACCTTCCTCAACAGCTTGTTTACAGCGATAGAATGTGTCGCGGGACAGCCCCATGACCTGGTAGACTTTGGAGACATTACCCAACTCCTCTGCCAGATTCAACAGCCCAACCTTGGGTTTATTGATATGTTCGTTAGTATTAGGCATGAGGATTACCTTTTGTGGTTTCGATGGTTTTGGTTTGCACCTCCATCTAAACCGGTAACCCTCAACCTTTCAAGATAGGTGTCAGATCAAGTCTGAACTACTACAATTTATGCAACTGCAAGGTTTACTCTATCCACTCAAAAGTACTCGACCATGGATCAAAATTCCGAGTCAAACTATCAGGGCTTTCAAAATATGTACGCACACATATAATACCATCTGTACCGACACATTCTAAATCTAAAGGCACATTTCGACTGCCTGATGGAATTGCTGATAATCTATTAGAAGTTCCGCCAATTCCTGCATGACTTCTAGTTCCGCCCTCCTGTACGAGTATATATCTACCATCTGGTGACCAAGAAAAATCATTAAATTATTGAGATCCGGATGTGTCATGAGCAAGTTGATGAAGATCGGTTCCATCACTATTCATTACCCATATAGTTGCGAATACCATAGATTGGTTAGCATCCGTCACATATCGGAATGCTATTTTTGTACCATCTGGGCTAAATTTTAGAGTTGCAGGCGCTGGCCATACATCTGATTCGTTTGAGTCGGGTAGTGTAAGTATCGCTACACCCTCAGTGCTGTATGGTGAAGTAATATATATCGATTTTTTATAAGCATAAGTAATCTGACCATTCCGAGACCAGTCAAGTCCTCTTGAAAAAGAGCTACGGTTATCACCATCTGCTTGCAACTCAGAATAATTGCCAATGAGATTTAATGACTTGTCATATATCAGTAAGCGTGCATGAGGGTTTACATAATCTTCATTTGCATACGTTAACGCAAAGTAGTTCCCATCTTTTGACAACCTGCCATCAATAACCCCATGTGGGAAGACGCCAAGTTGGCTAATACGCTCCCCTTCAGAATCAATTATGATCGCACAATCATAGTCATCTCTTTCTCCTTCATACTCCTCTAGACAATACTCAGTTAACAATAGAATTTCGCTACCATCATTATTAGGATGAGGAGTAAAATATGGGCCGTCTAAACTATTTTCATAATCTCCAGTATCCCACCATCTTTTGTTCGGTAATTGCGAAACATTTCCGGTTTCAAGATCAACAGCCCATCCTTCATCTTCTTGACTTGTGTAAATTCGGCCAGTTAGTCCACTATTTATGTTTTGATTTTCAGGGTTCTCATTTCCTCCTCCGTCACTTTCACCGTTCTCGTCACCACCGCCGCCGCCTCCACAAGAGGATAGGGTTAAAGCTAGAAATACAAAAGAAAATCTAAGTAATGCCATTCTATCGCTACCCCTCATTACTTGAATCAAAATATAATTGATCGTCTGAAAAAGCATCAAGAAGCAACGCAAAAAGCCTGGCACCATAGGTGCCAAGCTCTGTGGAAATATAATAGCCAGTGCTATTATTGCTTTCTTGCCAATGAAGCGAGACCATCTCCAATCGATTTTAGTACAGTAGAGGTGGCCTCAGAGCACATAGAAAACAATTTTGATTCTGCTTGGAATTCAGCTTGAGCCTTAGTGAATTCTCTACCTGCCTCTTTTTTCATTTCAGATTGTTCCTTTTCAGACGCATTCTTCCACTTATCACTGGTTTC
Organism: Candidatus Thiodiazotropha sp.; assembly: GCA_037382065.1. Classification (GTDB taxonomy): domain Bacteria; phylum Pseudomonadota; class Gammaproteobacteria; order Chromatiales; family Chromatiaceae; genus Thiodiazotropha. The sequence goes on from JARRQF010000545.1 coordinate 4,120, forward strand.
ATCCACCTCAGATGCTTCCATAGCGTCCTGGGCATCCATCATCTTTGTTAGATGTCTACCCGTCATTTCTCCCATTGCTCTAGCTA
>JARRQF010000546.1:0-3031 GCA_037382065.1 Candidatus Thiodiazotropha sp.
CCTTCTGTTACACCCCCCCTAACTACTGCTCTTAGCAATATATCAGTCAGTTTATTTGCGCTCCTAAAATGCGTGCCAAAATCATCAAGCGAAAAGGTTTTATTTAAACTTTGCATATATTCAGTAAGATTCAACCAGAATTCGCATTCAGTAATTTTCGTGCCACATGAGCAGCTGTATTCACTAACATCTCCCAATGCAGACGCCTTCAATTCACCAACAGTAGATATTGTTGGATTTTCTGCGATTAGTGAAGTCAGTAAAGTTGAACCTGAGTAACTAGGAGACATAATATATAGCAACTGTACTTTCTTTTTTTGTTCCACTTTAAACACCTTAAAATTTGATATCGTTCATATATTGAACTGACGTACAAATCGAAAATATAAATGTTGTTATCTCAAATCTAAGATGCGTCATGATAAAAACCACATACCGCTTTTCAACATTCAATTACCACACTTTGAGAATTACACTTGAAACTCCCCGTTACATTCCAAAATATTGGAATTCAATATTTTTCGGCTCAAAATGACAATAATATTTTGAGCAGTTTGCTAGGAGATGAATTAATTTGGGGGGCTAGCACGATAGTTGTTCAATATATGATATTTATTGCTAACTAATTGTATATAAATAATAGATTCATACACCACATGAAAGGAAAAGTTCCCGGACTAGTCACTCTGTCAGAATAATTGTCGAAATTACAACATAAACAATAAAACAACTCTATTCACTGAAATTTTCTGGGAATTTAAGGCCACATCAGATCCATTCGGAAATTATCGTCGATGTGGAACTTAGACTCACCACTCACGGTTACACTAATTCATCAATGGCTCCTAACCAACTGTAAATATAGTGTTTTATCTTGGATGTACACCTCATTACTTTTATCATGGCATAGATAGAATATACTAATCGGGTCGAATGTTTGTCGTCAAAATGCTTTAAAAATACGACCACCTTGCCTATCCTTCGTAGCATAAAGGCAACATCATATGTCTTAGCTTAATCAGGTGGACGACATGCAATTTTCCAAAAAAACCAAGACTTTCACAATATTTAGTGCGGCTTTAGTTCTACTGTGCACAATTTCACAAGCATACGCCTATGACCCACCAATAGGTATTCCGCAACCACCTTTCGGCATTGATCAGTCCCATACAATGTACTCAGGGAAAACATATGCAGCTGGTGGGTTCGTCTACAGAGACGCGGGTAATGGCCCCTATACACACTATATAGATGGATCTTCACCTTTGTGTACCAACACCAATAATCAATACGGCACTTCCGACAAACCACGTTGCAGTCTTCCAAACAACTCGGATTCAACGCGGAGAATAACACTACCGCCAGGTAGTGTCCTTGAAATACATGGAGGATTGAGTTCTCCATACACTCGCAGCGGAATCTATCAGATTATCTTAGCAGGCACACAAAATAACCCTGTGTTTATAAGAGGTTTTTCCAGTACAGAGAGTGAATACCCACAGTATGTAAATACTGATTTTAGAATAGCTGGCAGTTTTGGCATTATTGAACAGCTGGATATTTATGATGATTGCCAGTTCACAATCCGTCCGGATTACGACTTTGAAGGCCGGAGTAGAAGTGATCATATATCCATACGAAATATGCACATCCATGAACCGGTAGGTGATTTCGGTGACATGAACGGAACATCAGCGGTAGGTGATTATATCGTTTATTACAAAAATCATGTCCACAACAATTGGAAAAACGATCAAGAAGATGCACATGGAATCTATATAGGCCAGGGCTCCCACTATTCGTGGATACTTGAAAATAATATTTATGAGAATTCTGGCAATGGCTTCCAGTCATGCAATGCATGCAGCGCAAGTCCGCCTGAATATATCTACATAGGCAAAAACATCATGCATAGTGACAAAGAGCTTGCTATTGGCATGAAGTATGCCAATAACGTCATTATCTCACAAAACAAGATCTACGATTACCACATAAATCCGACGTCAACAGGTACCGGAATAGTTATTGGTGCTGATGGCCCAACAAACAATGTGTGGATGATTTTCAATGAAATATATGATGCGCCATATGGTATAAGAATTGAGGAAACACTTACTGATGTCTACATCATTGGGAACATCATCCACGACATTAGCAATGTCGCTATCAACTTGGAAAAAGAAGGCCCAAATGTCTACTTAACCAACAACACATTAAATAATGTCGGGCAGTTCATCAATCAAACATGGCAAGACGATTTTATCATACATGCTCGAAACAACATTTTTTCTAACTCTACGAACAATGTGGGGATAGAAATCATGTCACGAATAGTTGCGGATCCTTCGCATATGTTTAACAACCTGTTTTACGATTCCGACGGAAGTGAGACAATCTACTGGGCTTCCGATCGTAACACTTATTCCAGCACCTCAGATTTATCATCGTTCAATGGCGGTACTGATAATTTTTACGGAAATCCAGGATTTTACAACGCCTCTCTAGACAACTATATGCTGACCAATAGCAGCCCAGCTATTGACTTTGGTGATTCTAATGCTGATTCAAAAGGCGTCTATGACACTTTTAGGGCGAGATACGGTATTGATATCACTGTAGACTTCAATGGCAATCGCAGACCATATGGTGCTTCTTGGGATATTGGTGCATATGAGATGGGTGCTACAAGTCCAGAAGCTGCTCCGAGTCCACCTACTCTTCTTCCTCAGTAGCTAATCAATTAGATTTAATACGACAACCAAACAGGCCTTATATTTGATAGAAGGCCTGTTTGGTTGTGTGTTTTTCGATTACCAATCGTGATCGGCGAGATCGAGCCCCGACGGCCATGGACACGGGAGAAGCGGCAACGATGAGCGATAGCTGAGGAAGGAGATTCGCCCATATCCAGTGGTCCGCCCGGGGCCAGGTGTGCCCCTGCTCGCCTGGCTGGCAATTGATGTAAAACGGCGATAGATTAGGGAAATCAGGACTCCCCAGGGAGCACGACAATGATCTATGATAACCGATG
>JARRQF010000547.1:0-3019 GCA_037382065.1 Candidatus Thiodiazotropha sp.
CTGTATTTTTATTCACACGGAGTCAATCCAGATGAACAAAACTAAAGGCAATATGCCCGAAAACATTACCGTGATGCTGGCGGACGACCACCCTCTGCTTCGCAGTGGCTTTATTGAAGCCATGGGTGAGTGCAAGGAGATCAAAGTCATCTATTCCACCGGCAACCCCCAGGACGCCTGCGACGCTTTTAGCCGGTACCGGCCAGATGTCGTGGTCATGGACATCCTGTTCAAAGAGAAAATGACGGGCCTGGACGCAATTAAAATCATATTGAGCGGGAACCCCCTGGCGAGAATTATCGTACTGTCGCAACATGAACAGCCCAGACTGATCAAGGAGGCCTACCAGCTTGGCGCGCTGGCGTTTGTCCCAAAGGATGCCGACCCCGAAATGCTGATCGACGCGATCAAAAAGGCTGCCAGCGGTAAAAAACACTTTCCGCCCGAAATCGCACAGAAACTCGCCTATCTTACGGCCGAGCACAACACGGATCCGAAAGCCCTATTGAATCAACGCGAATTCGATGTCTACCAACTCATCGCTCGCGATCACACCAATGTGGAAATTGCCGAAGCGTTGGGGTTATCGCAAAAAACCGTCAACAACACACTGTTTGCACTACGATCGAAACTCGGACTTCGCAGGAACACCGAGATCGCGAAACACGCCCTGAAATACGGGATCATCCAGCTTGATGAGGACGCATGACGGGCTCATTGAGTGCGTACCTCAAGTTAAATGAAGATCGCAAACACTTGATCAATATCAGGCTGATTTAGGTATGTATTCCCACGTAGAGCGTGGGAACGATAGCAATACGAGTGAGCACACATATAAGCGATACGATTTACGACACCTCAATATAACAGCGATAAGTATTTAAGGTGGATTTGTTACTTGTCTTTTTGTCTTTGAGGTGGATACGCTTAACTCGCAACGCGGCGCCCAATACCGATCTGCATTACATATTAGGGAACAGAGTACTTTGGGAGTGGATGGCTTTTTCATCAGCACTTGACACAAGCAGGCAATATAGCCAATGAAGGCGTCGATAAGGCACGGAAATACAATAAAGAGAGCCGATATGATCAGCGACATAAACAGCGCGGTGGAAGAGGAGCGAAAATTTATCGCCCGGGAACTTCACGATCATCTCAACGCGGAACTGCTTTTTATAAAATTAAAGCTAAGGCGCTTCAAAACAACCTGTGCAAAACAGGACTTTGACAGAGACGAACTCAGAAACGCTATTGACGAATTGCTCGAAAGAGTCTCGAATGTTTATGACTCATCTCGCAATATCGTCACCCTGCTTCGTCCTGAAGTGATGGACAGTCTTGGTTTAGTCGGGGCGATAGAAGAACGAATAGACCTGTTCGTACGTTCGCAACCGGATTGTAGGATTTCATTCACACATGAGGGAGATTTCTCAGAACTGAATTATTCCGTGTCAATCGCAATCTTTCGCATCGTTCAGGAGGCATTGACTAATGCCGGCAAACATGCCCAAGCCGCGAAAATAGAAATACACCTCTATCTGAAATCTAAAAATTGTCCGTCAGGTATCAACCTTCGCGTAACTGACGATGGTAAGGGATTTGATATACAGAATCATTCGCGCGGTAGACTGGGCCTGATCAGCATGCGCGAGCGAACCAGTGAACTCAAGGGTCAGTTGACTGTGAAATCGGCTATTGGGGAAGGCACTCAGATTATTGCATGCATACCTCTCTGAACATAATCTTAAGCTTGGCATAGCCAGACTAAATGATACCTCAACACTTGGCCATAGAGACCTTCACAGGCATCGACGGCCGATAAGTTAGGAAGAGTAACAAATAAACAGGAGCGTTAATTAAGTATGCTTAAAGATATAATATTTAATGAAACCAACAGTTTAATCGAATTAGTGTCGGCGCTTAGCCAGCTTGAACAAAAGGAGGATATTGCCAGCATATTGTTGTTCGCATGCGATGAGAATAACTACCCTGTCGATGCTACTAATTCTGCTCTACAGAATCTATCTACTCCCATTATTGGTGGTGTATTTCCACAAGTTTTATATGCCGATAAAGCTTACAGTAAAGGATTCGTATTGGTTGGATTGTCTGAAACCCTAACTGTGCGTGTAATACCTGAGTTATCCAGCGAACAGACAGACTATGAGGCGTTGATCTCGCAAACATTTGCAGGTTTAGATGATGCGCGCAGTTTGTTTGTGTTTGTTGACGGCTTAGCAAAGCGAATTGGTTCGTTGATAGATGGCTTATATGTCAACTTTGGCACTCAGCCTAAGTATATCGGCGGCGGTGCAGGTTCATTATCCTTTACGCAAAAACCATGCTTGTTTACTAATCAAGGCATGCTTATGGATGCGGCTGTGATTGGTCTGACCTCGATGCATACCGCTTTGGGTGTAGGTCACGGCTGGAAAACTATTGTACCTGACTTGCAAGTCACCAAATCCGATCGGAATATCGTGCAAGAAATCAACTATAAACCTGCTTTCGAAGTGTATCAACAATTGGTGAATGAGCATAGCTTGGCCCCAATAAACACCGATAATTTTTTCGATATATCAAAATCATTTCCACTTGGAATTCATAAATTGGGAAAAGAAAAGATTGTTCGAGATCCCATTGCCGTGACATCGGAAGGATATCTGATCTGTGTTGGTGAAATACCCCGAGATTATTTTATCGATTTGCTCACCGCCAAGCCCAACGATCTGATTGAAGCTGCACAACAGGTTGCACATAATTCCAAACTGGCGGCTCAGGGGAGAGGCTATGAATTGACGATATTCTTAGACTGTATCTCCCGAACCTTGTTTCTCAAAGATTCCTTCAATGATGAAGTTGCTGCGGTTCGCTCGGTAATAGGCGCGTCAATTCCTTTGGTGGGTGCTTTGGTTTTAGGTGAAATTGCCAATTTGGGGTCGGATTATCTTGAGTTTCACAACAAAACATCTGTAGTAGGGTTAATTTGATTCTCTCTGGCGGGTTTTGCTCCCTATGG
>JARRQF010000548.1:0-4154 GCA_037382065.1 Candidatus Thiodiazotropha sp.
GTGCGCCATGAATCAACATCATTCTCAAGACTCGATCCCCTTGCTTACTGAGCCCCATCATGCGACTTTTTTCGCCGCTGGCATGCTGACGCGGCGTGAGCCCAATCCAAGCAGCCATCTGACGACCATTCTTTCAATAGTACGTATCTCCCACTGAGGTTAGTAAGGTGGTGGCGATGACCGGGTCGACCCCAGGGATGGTGAGTATGCGCTGGTAATCATCATTTTGCTAAACAAGTGCAGCGAGTTCCTGATCAATTTCACTGATTTGTTTGTCATGACCGACAAGTTCTCGATAGAGACGATGGATGAAATTTCTAGCCATGATAGTCAAAGGTTGTTCTGCATCTTCAAGGATCAAGGGCACCTGGGTGCGAAGGTAACGAAGCCCCTTCGGTAGCACAACGCCATACTCAGCGAGCAACCATCATAACTGATTACCCGTGGCGGTTCGATGCTTCAGCAATGGCGATCGCATTATTGTGGTCGTTCTTATTGCCAACGACAAAAGGCTTGACCTGGTATGGGGGTATCAGTTTAACCGTATGCCCCAGGGCTTGAATGGCCCGTTCCCAGGGGTGTGAGGTATAGCAGGCTTCCATGATAACTTTGATCGGTTCAAATTGACTATAAGGTATGCAGTAATTTCTTGCGTGAGACTTTCTTGTTGAAGACGATCTTTTGTCCATCATCCATGGCACGAACCTGGAAAATGTTCTTTGCTAAATCGATACTGACTAGACTATTCCAAACGGTGACTGTCCCTGTACTTGCCGCAAAATAGCCTGATAGTTTTTGTGAATTATCAATTGAACGATCAATGATTAATTTTTGAAATGTTTATTACGATGGTTGTCCTGTTAGTTTTTGTTATTTCTTTTTACACATTTTGTTTTGATTGCATCATTGGCTCTGATAGAATCTTACCTCGCTCAGACACCGCTAGTCTACCAATGGATTAACATTATGTAATGGATTTTGCAACGAATAGACTACTCAATCATGCTGCAAATTCTATTGTTCTCTTGTACACAAAAGATTTGGCACCTTAAAGTGATTTCTAAACATAATTCTATTTAGAGATTACTGATCTAATCTTTGAGTAATTGATCGATATTGTTATATCTGCTTTTTCAGGTAAGCATCCAATTAGTTACATATTTCTTTTAAACTATTTAACAAAAAAGGAGTATCGATTATGGACAACTAGACTAAAACTTATAACGCCTGTCATCGTAACTGCGCAATGATGAAAGCAAGCAACTAGATTTCCATTTTTTACTCACTAATGCGCTAAGCTCTAGTGTTCTTGCTGAAACTATTGAATTAGACCAGGCGCTTAATAGCATAGACATTATGCTCATCTACTAGCAGTTCCTATACGATTGATTTGTCATTAGGGTATTTTGAGTAAGAAGGTGTTCTAATTGATGGAGATGAGTATTTCAAAATCTTACTAGAAAATGGAGTTTCGATTAATGAAAAAGGCGCTCCCAACTTAACTCGAAGTCTCTATACCTAATATTGTACTCCAAATACACTAGAAAAAATATATAAACGAAATCATTAAAATGAGGGATAAAGATGAAATCTGTATTATTTAGGGTTGATAAGTTATCAAACAAGGTAGCGTGCTCAATGATAGCGGCTACATTAGCAGGAAGTGGTATTCTATTACCATCTACAGGATTCTGTGCGATCAATATTACCCTTCCTTTTGAAGAGAACTTCGATAGTTTTGACTATACGGATCTGATATGGATCCAAGATAATTACGGCGGACGACATGAATGGATAAACGATGGTGGTTGGGAAGGTGGTGCAGCACGTTTCTTTCCGCCCACCTCTGGAGACCCAGGTGAAAACTACAATGGAGGAGTTAGTGGGCTTGGTGCGTATGAGAATATGCGTACCTCCCATATGAATGCCAGATTTTTAGTTAAGTTCGGCCAGGAATTCACATCCACGAGTACTGCAGGGGGGTCAAGTCAAGATAAGTTTTTGGTTGCGCTGCGCGAAAGCGGTCAATCACAATCGCGCGGAATGGTGCTCTTAAACTATGGTGAGAGCCACATCTCTGACGGCCAGCCCTACTATACCTTTGGTTTAGGTGCTGCTGGTATGCCTTTTTTTGAAGTCGATGGTATTCCTGGGTCTGATAAGTTCTGGCCTAACGGAAGAGATTCCTTTAAAGTCCGTGACTATAGTGATCAATGGATCTGTTTAGAGTATGAAGCATGGACAGACAATGGAGGCGGTTCGCGACTCTATATCTGGACTCAAGATGGGCGTTTTGACGGTTTGTATCTGCAGACTGACAAAGACTTCCCTGGTAGTTTTTGGAAGTCAATCCAGATTATGGGTGGGTACTATAACGGTTACCATGCGTATAGTGAGTCTAACTACGTCATGTTTGATAAAGTTGCTATAGATGATTCTTTTATAGGACCGCCAGCCGGCTTTATCAGCGGCGAGACATCTGCATCCAATGACTACTATGTTACCAATCCGCGACTGCAGGCTCTATCTGTGATGAGTCTGGCTGACAACAACACAGTGACTGCGGGTGACAAAATACTGAATCTTGATCTCTATGAGCGAGGTTCACTCTGGTCACCCAATGGACAAGTTCTAACTCCAGGCATGAAGATTAGCGCCACCGGACCGCTTGACATGGGTAGTATTACGAATGCAACGGACACGCCTATTCCTGCGTCGATGTTGGGTCGTTCATTCGCCATGCCCCATTTACGTAATCAACACCATTACCACATGCTGTCTCCCGAGCAAGATGCATCGGTTGAAGTTTTGGTTGATGGAACCCTACACCGACTCACTCTACCGCAGGGAGAGCCTGTCAGCTTCGATGCTGGAAACAGTAACAGCAACGTTTCAGCCGTTATTACTTCCGATACGCCAATTGCAGTGAGCCATAGAGGCCAGACTGGCAACTGGTCTTTCGATGCGATGCCACTGCCACCTGCAGCGACAGAGCTATGGGGTATAAGATCCACCATTGCGCTGATAGGCGCTACCCAAGATGATACTGAAGTCACCGTCTATGCCAGTAACGGGAACACTCAGACACTGACCCTGCAGGCGGGTCAAAAGGGGGCAGTAACGGTTGGGACCAACACGCCTCAGGGTCAGGGAAGCGCCATCCATATCGTTGCCAATCGGCCAGTGAATGCCATACAGGTAGCCGACGGCGATGGTGAGGACGCAACAGCTTTCTATCCCACGTCACAGCTGAATACCCGCTTCGGTATTCCGAAAGATACGCAATATATTGCCATAGCTTGCCCTCAGCCCCATACCACAATCGAGCTATATAGAGTGAACGGAGCGGTTGAGGTAAAGCAGTGCAGCGCGCAAGGGAACCGTCCCGGAAAGGCCTACTTCGGTAACGGTGATTCCAACAAAGTCTCGATTCCCCAGGCAAGCTATCTGGAGAGCAATAATCCCATTTATGTCATCTATGAGGTGACCGGAAGTGAGGATGAGCACAATCTGGTCGGCACTAATAAGCCTATGTAGTTTCATGTAACGCAAGAGGACAGAGTCGCCAGAATTTATTCTGGCGACTCTTGCTGAGGGTGGGTCACTAGCATTTACAACAAAGCACCCCATTGAATGAAAGGACTGGATAGCATGCCACTTGCCCACTACCGCCTTACCTGGGTCGCCCTGACCCTGACGAGGTGTAAGGAGAATAACCGCTATCACCCATGTATATCAAGGCAGAAAACTGGAGCCTGGATAGGCCTGAATCATCCGTCTATCCGACCTCAATCTATTCAATCTGCCGTATTTTAGGTTGAATCGTAAGCGCCAAAGAATCAGTCTTATGGAGCCGCCTCCGATTTCATGTTTCAAGGCAGTAAGGCTTCGAGTTTTTCTGGTGTATTAGCAGTACAAATATGCTTGAGGATGTGCAGCAAGTAGTCGTAAGGCTCGATGTCATTGGCCTTGGCGCTTTCGATCAGGCTGTAGATTGTGGCGCTGGTCCGGGCTCCACGGGGCGTATCTGAAAAGAGCCAATTGCGCCTGCCTTCCGCTCGGGTCAGAACCTGGGATATCAACGAAGCCCCGGAATGGCGGCTTGTCTGCAGTTTCTGACCTGATTATCTCTTAGAGCAACTATCGTACATTGG
>JARRQF010000549.1:0-2930 GCA_037382065.1 Candidatus Thiodiazotropha sp.
TATTCCACACGCTCCATTTCAAATGCTAGGGCATGTTCTGAAATAATTAATATCCAGTATATTCCAAGATGGATCGACCTTTCATAGTCTGTTGATGGGAGGTTGCTGGATGAAAAGAACTCTTGGAGTAACGCTAAAATATCACGAACGTGCGCTAAGGTATCGGTGGTGCGGTCTTGAATGATGGGGTTGGTGTTATGTTCCATATTAACTCCTGTTACAAGTTTCAAGTTGTGTCTACCCATTTTGTTAAGGGTGGCCGGAAGGTTGAAACCAGCAACAGGTGCTGCCTTGGGTATTTCCTGCAAGCAGGTTTTTTATTCCCCAAGCCTTCCAGCCAAAATTTTTGAATTTCGGGCACAAAAAAACCGCATAACTTACGGGGTGCGGATTTCCCCGCCTGTTGGAGGTTTCAAGCTCCTTGGACAAGGTTATAAGAAGAGGTGGTTTGGGTCAAGTGCAATGGTTCATGCTGTCCAACTGATCTTTTAGGTTAAAGCCTTAGGTCGAGTTAGCGAAGCATAACCTGGTAGGATTGGCGAGTGTCTCAGGCGTGGTCGTGTCATTGGCAGGGTATCACTATCTTAATCGGTGTTTACTTTATGTTTTTATATATGGGATATTTTGAAGCATTTCTTTCCCTCCGTGATCATATAAATCACCTCGATTTGGATATTAATCATATTCAGATATTATTCATAAATCGTAGGGTGCGTTTTACGCACCAAATGCTTCCATATCAATCAACCATTTTGTCATCCATCATGTAACCCCAGATTGTTTGTGGTGCATGGAATGCACCCTACCAGGCTTGAGTGAGCTGCTTGAGTTGGTCGGCTACCCAATCTCTACGGTGCTCATAGCTTTTACCAGAGAACTTATCCTCACCACATAGAAAAGCGCGTCTAACACAGCGGGATACGCAATGATTAGGTGTAATCCATGTTTTCCTAACAATAACTCATGATCCTAAAAAAATCAGTTGACCGCTCCATTCTAATAACAGGTTTCTGATTTTTAAAGAAAATAGCTTCGATGGTTATGGTCACCCTACTGGGTGAATCACGCTACAACGTGAATGGCACCCTTCACGCTGCCCAACTGATCTTTTTAGGATGATAGTGTTAGCTGCAAATGGTGGGTGTCCCGAAATGTGGGCACGCCAAGTCGGTGATTGAAAGCTGTCGCGCAACAAAATGAATCACTGTGGAAGGCACGTTTATTGGGTCGGGCAGAAAGGTTCCGAGAAATCATACCGTAGTGAGTTGTAGCGCAAACCCAAGCCGATTGTGATCGCCGCGTCGTTTATCTATGAGCTGTTGATCAGTCTCGTTCAGATGAAAGTAACGAGCTAACTGTGCAGAATTTGGTTCGCCCGAAAAGCGACTATACTGTGCTTTTTGTTCTTCTGTGAGAAATTCTATTGGCATGGTTAATCCGAGGTTTTTAAATATTGATACAGCGTCTCTCTGCTAATACCAAATTCGCGAGCTACCTTGGCTTTCTTTTCACCGGCAACGACTCTGGCTTTTAGAGCTGAGATATCCTCTTTGGATAAGGCTCGTTTTCGACCTTTGTAGGCTCCCCGCTGTTTGGCCAAGGCAATGCCTTCTCGTTGCCGCTCACGGATTAGCGCACGTTCAAACTCGGCAAAAGCCCCCATGACAGATAGCATGAGGTTTGCCATTGGCGAATCTTCTCCGGTGAAGGTAAGGTGCTCTTTAACGAATTCAATGCAAATTCCACGTTTAGTAAGTGATTGCACAATTCTCCGTAGATCATCCAGGTTGCGTGCCAGGCGATCCATAGAATGGACTACCACGGTATCACCGTCTCGAACGTAATCCAGTAGCTCTTCAAGCTGCTCTCGTTTGGCGTCTTTCCCAGAAGCTTTATCTGTAAAGACACGATCAAGTTGTACATCTTCAAGTTGGCGTTCTGCATTTTGGTCGTATGTGCTGACCCTCACATACCCCACGCGCTGTCCGCTCATTATTTAACCTCTTAAGCCAAAGTGTCAGGTTAGAGTCTTAATCATTGCCACATACATGTCAGTAAAATCTAAATAGCATCCTATTCTGACAGTATTTATCGATTTATAATATGTCTATATAGGGTATACCCCATAAATACTAAAATATATATCTTGATATATTACATAGCTGGGTATATACTTTGATATATTACAAATGTTAAGATTGAACTTGAGCGAGAAAGAGTTTGCAGTATCAGATCAGAATGGCCATTACGTTTTTTATACCAATGATTATTCTGAAGCCAAGCAGGTCATGAAAGAGATCGATAGCGACCTATAAGGTCTCAGTGCTGTAGTAACCATTAGGTGAGCTAATGGTTTTCAATTTTTAATTTTATGAGATATTGGATATGAGGCACACGGCTAAATTGTTTATGAATGGTAGAAGTCAAGCCGTTCGATTACCGGCTAACTATCGATTCGATTGTGAAGAGGTTTATATTCGACGCGATGCTGAAACAGGAGACATCATAATTTCCAGGAAACCTGGCTCATGGGAAGACTTCTTTGAAATGATGGATAACATCAATATTCCTGATGATTTTATGAGCGAGCGTGATAACGAACTACCTCAAGAACGGGATCTCTTTTAATGTCCGAAGAAACTCGATACATGTTGGATACCAACACGGCCAGCTACATTATTAGAGGTGAGCCAGCAGAAATACGCGAGCATTTGTTACGTGTACCAATGGTCAGTGTATGTATCTCCGCAATCACTGAAGCTGAGCTACTACGTGGCGTGGCAAAGAAGCCAGAAGCGAAGAGACTGCCTATCGCCGTGAATGAGTTTTTGCTTAGAGTCGAAATTCTCCCTTGGGACTCCTTAGCGGCTAAGACCTATGCTGAGTTTCGCACTGCTTGTGAGCGCGAAGGCAAGCCTCTTGGCAGCATG
>JARRQF010000549.1:2935-3883 GCA_037382065.1 Candidatus Thiodiazotropha sp.
GATATGCTAATTGCAGCACATTCAAAGGCAGAAGGTACGGTTTTGGTAACGAACGATAAAGCGTTCTACAACATAGAGCATTTGCTGATGCTTGAAGACTGGACAAAACCCTTAGAGTGACTTTTCGCACCGATGGACTTCAAACCCCTTTATGCGCCTCTGAGCCATCTCTGCGTCCCTTGGCGGCATCAGCGAACTTACGCCGACAGTGTGCTAAACAGCCGCCATGGGCCTGGATCTGAGGATGCTTCCTCACCAGTATATTGTATGGGGGGTGCTCATCAGTAACGATAACCCCCTGAAAATCATCTAGGCAGGGGCGCAGCCACGCCTCCAGCGCCACGAAACTGCGTCGGCTATTGTAATGAAAAAGCACCATCGGTTGATTCGGTGGTCCGTAACCGGTCATTTTAAGACGTCAGCCTTTTTGCCGCTAAATCTGATCTCAATGGATTATCTGCAAATGTCTCTTTCCATACCCTTGGGGTCAGTTCAATGGCCCTTGAACCTAAAAAAATCAGTTGACCGCTCCATGTTAATAACAGGTATCTGATTTTGAAGAAAATAGCTTCGATGGTGATGGTCACCTACTGGGTGAATCATGCTACAACGTGAATAGCACGCTTGTGGCGGCACATGGCGGCGTTGCAACTCCTTGGAATAGCGGGCTATTCCGCGTCGTTGCGCGCTGTGCATGGATACACAAGTGTCGCGGGCACATGGATGTGCAGGAGCGACCCTTGCCCTGTACCACCACAAGCGCACTCTTCACGCCGTCCAACTGATCTTTTTAGGTTGAAGCGGGGTGAGTCTCTATACGCTGCAAGACATCAACAAGATATTCATAAGGATTTACACCATGCAGTTTACAAGTTACCAAAAGGCTCTGGATAATACCCACCTGTTCAGCGCCACATTCTGACCAGCAAAAGAGCCAGTTCTTACGTC
>JARRQF010000550.1:0-4140 GCA_037382065.1 Candidatus Thiodiazotropha sp.
CAAGAAGGAATAGTTCTGTATGAATCGGATAGACGTGAATTATCTGAAGCAGGTAATCTAACTAAAGAAGAATACAAGGCTATTGCGGAGAAGCATTACCAACATTGGTGCAAAAAAGCTAATGGGTTCTATGATGGGTATGAATTCTATTTCAATAAGAATGATTATTCTTTAGCAGCATTTAGTCTACACCAAGCTGCAGAGCGATATTATGCTTGTCTACTTTTGGTTTTAACCAATTACAAACCAAATACGCATAATCTGAAGCAGCTCAACTCATTAGCAACTTCGCTGAATAATCACATTACTGAGGTGTTCCCACAAGACACTAAAATACATCGTCGTTGCTTTCAGTTGCTAAAGCAAGCCTATGTTGATGCCCGCTATTCAGAGCATTACAGAATCAATGAAGAAGAACTGGCATGGTTGGCAGAGCGTGTACACTGTTTACGGAAAATAGTAGAGAAATTGTGCGAAGAAAAGATTGATAGCTTTTGTTAAAAACATAGTATAAACATCAAAGTACCGGAAGAGTCTCCGTTTGGGATAGTCTAAAGCCATTCAAAAAATGAAGATAACCCAGTATTAACAAACGGAAGAGTTTGTTTGGAGAAAATAACAACATTAAAAAGCAACAATAATTTGAGAAATATTTATATGATAGATTCAAATATGAATTTTTTTCTTTTTTATATCGAAGACGGTGGCTTGTTAATAGAAGGAAACCAAAACTTCACAAGTAAAATATTTGGTCTTAACAGGCCAGTATAGTGCTGGGCAATTGCACTACAAAGAACTCGTTTTTATGCATAATAGAAATAAATCGCCACAAAAACGTTGCAAGCATTTAGGTTTGGTTGAGAAGCTTAGCGAGCTCAGCGGTTATTGGATCCCCCTCACCCTGGCCCTCTCCCGCAAGGAGAGGGAGTGTACCGTTCGAGCACATCGTAAACATCAGCCTACTGTGTGGCACCCAACGGTTTGTTCACTCCAGGATTTGAACCCCACATCCCCTCTCCCCTTGCGGGAGAGGGCTAGGGTGAGGGGAATATAAAATAGCGTAAGCGCAGCTTACATCACTATCATGAAATGTGTCATGCGAATTTCAGCCGCTTTCTGAGATTGAGGTTTTGGTCATGTGCCAATATTTGAGTGAGATATTCCATTTTAAACCGATAGGTCACTCTTTTGAAGTCGCCCTAAAATTCGTGATTGCGTAGGATGCGGTGAGCGGTGCGAACCGCATCAATAGTGCGGTGGCTCACGAACGTCAATGATGCGGTTCGTGCCTCACCACATCCTACATAATATGCTCATATCGCACATTACGAGTTAATTCATCAATCCAATTGATTTTCTCCTCAAGCAACTTTTCATCATATGGAAATCTTTTAAACTCCAATTTTATATTGGTTATTCTATGTCTATATAATTGCTCACTAGCGTATTTTATATACCTTTCTGCCGCTATATCATTGCAGATTATTAGCAATAGATCATTATCTACGGCTTTATGGTACTTCTGAAACTCCTGTTTAGCAGATTTAACAAGTGCATTTTCTAGTAAATTTTTTATTGTTACGTTTCCTCCGTAATTTATTGCAAATTGCCCATAAACAGGAGGGATAAACTTACCTTTGGAAATCATGTTTTCGTAGTCATTCAATTCCGCCCCACATTTAGAGCAGATATGGGGAGTAGTGGAATCACTAAAACAGGAATCACACCAATATGTTTTTGTCTCCATCTAATTCTCCTAGTTACCTACCACATGCAGCGTAAAACGGTAGTACCGGGACAGTTCGAGGTCCACTAGCATACCAGCAACCTATTCAAACAGCGTCCCCATAGGGTTTACCCGGGTTGCCTCGACTGATACACCTGACCGAACCAGTAGGCCGGTCACTTCCATGACCCGCTGTTCTCTGTGAACCATTAGGTGAGTATAGGTGTCACTCGCATATTCAACCTAAAAAGATCAGTTGGGCAGCGTGAAGGGTGCGTTTGTGGTGGTACAGGGCAAGGCGCAACAGCTACTAACCACCTGGACAGCCACTCTAAGAGACTCATCACTCGGAGCAATACGGTCTGTTAGGGTGGGTGTCTGGGTAATCTGAAGATAAACGAATAACGGAAGTCCCGAAAAGTATGCCCTACTGAAGTTGCTAAGAGTAGGGGTATCCGCGAAGCGCCGACCGGTTGCTGTCTCCGGGAAGGCCGAACTGTAGGTAAGGCAGCAAGAGATTACTATGTCAGGGTTAACCACTGCTCAAACAACACAGTGCCAGTCGATCCGTTGCCATGTGTTGAGTATCAAAGGAAAAGAGAGTACATCCCAAGGCCCGTGAGCCATAAACGGTACATCCATGTGCGACTTCCGGATAGACCGAATCCATTTGATATCGGGTAGACGGATATTTTAGGCAAACAGAGGCTTCAGTCTTGATATACGGTGGTGTTGCAGTTATTCCCTTATACTTACATCGGTTGGTGCCTCTGGTGGTTTGGCATTATTTGGTCCTGGTGGTGAAGCAGGTCCAATTGGGCTGTCTGATATTATTATGTCATCCATATACCAGTGGCCATATGCATGCACCATGTGTTGGTTATTACCCCATAGGCTAATATGAGTGCCTCTAGAATTGCCATTTGGATTTATAGGCGGCAGTGCTAGATCGGTTACGACAAGTATTGGTGTAGCCCCGACCGTTTTCGCTTCACTTGATTTGGAGAACCATAGGCGGTACTCACCGTCGTGTTTATATGTATTGCCGCTAGGGTCAGCATCTAAGTCCTGGGTAGCGGCTTTAAACTGTTCTTCCATGTAGTACCAGGTGCTTCGTTCGAACTCTAAGCCATCAAAGCCATTATGTAATCCAGGTTTAACTATGGAGAAGTCGCCATATTGTGCGAATCCAGTGAGTATGGGTTCGATCACTGGTGGGTTCCTATTGTCGTCAGCAAAAATTACTATGCTACCTTTATTTATTCCGTCACTGTCTGGTCTTAGGTAGTGTAATTTTTGATGAATATGGGGGCTAGTTACCTCAGCTTTTAGATAAACGCGCCTGAAGATGGAAGTTCCTGGTGCCTGCGGTGTCACATTTTTAAACCATATGATGGCGTTGTTGCAATCACTCCGCCGGTCGACGAGAAATTCACCATTAAGAGTTCCCACAATACCATCAACACCGCATTGTCTGGCTATAGCAACCTTGTCGCCACTGTTAAATACAGATGGTTGGCTCTCATATTCGCCGATACCGGGGTTGAGTAATTTGAGAGTAAGTTTATCATTTATTGCATTTTGGTTAGTAATTGATGCCACCTCCCATAGAGAGTAACCACGGCTCCGGTTGTATACATGGGTGCCTATTTTTGCATGGGGCAATTGTTTGGTACCCGCTTGTTCTAGAGTTAGGTCTTCTCCTGTGTCAGCAACAAAGAAGTTAACGCCGTCAAAGCCTTGTTTATGCTTAACTACCACGGTGCCGCAAGTATTACAGAAATTGTTTTTTCCATGATAGCTGAATTGCAGGCTGTGGCTGCCGTTATGAGAGGTCGTGTCCACTACTTTAAACATATTGCCAGAACCCATTTCCTTTGATATTGGTATGGTCCACACTGGATATGGTTTGTCACTTGCAAGAGGACGGCCTGTGTCAGTGTCTTCAAAATCGAGGTTAATATATTCGACTGCTGGTAATGGCCTGATAAATGTTAATAACTGAATAAATACAATGGCTGTAGTTGTGTATCTAATTTTTAGCATGAGGCAGTTTCCATTCGATCGATTCTAGTATAGCGTTATCGGAGATGATTGGCTATCGCTGCTTTTCCCTTAACTTTCACAGCAATACCAACAGCCCGCACACCACTGAGATCCTGGTGTGCTTGTCCCCATTCAACCGCCATCTGCACAGATCGGAAGACACTTTCCCAAGATGTTCTCACATTTTGGCACATTTTGGTCACATTTTGGGACACCCATCATTTGCAGCTAACACTATCATGAGTTATCGTTAGGAAAACATGGATTACACATAAGCCAAGGAGAAGGCTATGACGATATCTCGAAAAAAACAGATCTGCCTAGAAGAGACGCCCTATTATCATTGTGTATCCCGCTGTGTTAGACGC
>JARRQF010000551.1:0-2563 GCA_037382065.1 Candidatus Thiodiazotropha sp.
CCTCGTCGGTCAAGCCAAAACGAAACGATGCTATTGATGAAGCAGCGCTGGTGTAGACGAGGTGCAACTCGGTTATGACCAGACACTCACCTGGGTCGAGAGTAAATGCAGATCCTCCTCCGAAAGGTGATATTCTTGCCATATCGACTATCCCCGATGGGGTAAGAGGATACTCAACTGATTGAAGTTGCACATGTTTGTCTATCGGCTGCCAAGCATGAGTCAGCCCCGCCCTGGATGACGGGTCGACAATCACATTCAATGGCGATGCCTGAGAATTGATCACCTCAACGCCCAAGGGTTCATTGATGGTTGCGGCTACTTTACCAATCACTCTTATGGGCTGTTTGACAATATTCACATTCTGTGCTGGCGGTGCTGCCGACACATTGAGAGACGAAAATATAAGGATCGACGCTGCAGCAACAATGAGCTTGTACATAGAATTATTCATGGGCCTTACCCTCCTGAATGTTCGCTGGGTATTCAACAGGAACGTCAGCTTTGTTCCTGATTTTTCTTGAATATTTCGAGATTTTTACTCGATAATGCTTAGTTTAAAGGTGGCGTAGGAAATTTGTTGATTAAATACTGCATAAAGTGAATATGTAATAATCCCAGTATTCTCTGTGATTATTTGATCCTGATTTTGTAAAAAGATACTTTAGACTTTTAAAGGTAAGCGTTATGAAATATCTGCACACAATGCTCCGGGTAAGAGACCTGAACAAGGCGGTGGAGTTTTACACAAAGGTTTTGGGCTTTATCGAAGTTAGCCGGGAGGATTATGCAGATGGATGCTTCACCCTCTGCTTCCTGCGCGCCAGTGGTGATCCCGACAACGGTCCCATGCTAGAACTGACCCACAACTGGGATACCAAAGACTATGAAAACGGTAACGCCTACGGACATCTCGCCTATCAGGTGGATTCCATAGAGGAGATCGGAAACAGACTGGAAGAGTTTGGGCTCGCCTTCTCTTGGGGGCCGGGAGATACACCCAGTGGTGATCGCAAGATGGCCTTCTTCACGGACCCGGATGGTTATGCGATAGAGTTAATACAAAATTGCTATTAACCCGGCACCTAAATATGCCCTGTTCAGCCGAAGCGTGCCTGGGTTAAGCGGGTATTTTTGATCCGCTGGGGAGGCAATAGCTTGCGCTATGTGCTGTCATAAACCCACGGATTCAGGATTGTATTGAAGAGCGTCAGGTGATCAATCAATTGGTTGCAAAGGGTCTTAGGGCCCAATTGAAGATGGGAAATTTTGTCACCGGACAGCTTATTGTGGATTTGGATTTTCGTGAAGGGGTGCCTCCGGTAGGGATAAATTATTCCGGACTCTATCCAGAGCTGCCCACTATTGCCGCCCCCCTTAGCAAAATTACCAATAGTTTGAGCCTAATTGTTGAAAAGTTTGAGAAACTACCCATTGAAGAGATTGGTCAAAGCTTGCAAAATACTGTTTCAGGCGCTGAACGATTGGTGAATTCCGATGAGCTTAAAAAAACCATGACTTCGTTGAATGAAACCCTTAATCAAATTAAGATGCTCATTGAAAGTTTAGATTCAAAGACGGACTACAAGATAGGAGAAACCCTTGATGAAGTTCAACGGCTTCTTAAATCTGCTGAGTCCGTTTTGAAAAATGGTTCTCCCCTGCAGCAAGAAGTGCAGGAGACTTTAAATGAAATCTCCCAGGCAGCACGTTCCATCCGTAATGCGGCCGAGACTTTGGAACGGCATCCAGATGCCTTTATCTACGGGAAAGATGAGTATAAATGATGCAATCAAAAGCAATTAATATATTATGGTATGGGGGTTTGGGTTTCTTCTTTCTTTTAACCGGTTGTTTTAAGTCGCCCCAAGTAGCATTTTATACTTTAAACTCACAGGCGTTTGTTGACAGCGCTCCTGAAAATATATCTAATTTAAAAGATATCACTGTAGGGATTGGATCTGTTGAAATTCCGGAATATTTGGATCGTCCTCAGATCGTGACTTTAAAAGGTCCTCATCGGTTGCATTTGGCGGAATTTCATCGTTGGGCCGGTCGATTAAATAATGAAATGATGCAAGTCGTGAGGGACAAGCCGGGTTGTATCCTCTCCCTGGGACCAATCCGAGATTCCACAATTCCGCGTGGATCTTAAGTTTAACCATTTCGAGGGAACATTGGGGAAGACACTTCGCATGCAGGGGGTTTGGCATCTTTCCGGAGACGGCTTAAAAGGAGCGCCTTTGTATGAACAATTTGATCAAACCATTGCATTATCAGGGCCCAATTATGAAGATTTAGCCGAGGCCTGCAGTCAGGGATTGTGGGATTTAAGTCAGGTTATTAGCAAGACTATTGCCAGAAATGTAATGGAAGTCCCTCAAAAATGATATAGGAGAATCATTATGCTGGCCTATTTTGTCCATGACAACAAAAGACAGATCGATACCATTGTAATCCCTGAAAAAGGTTGCACATTGCCTGCCGATAGCAAGAAGATTAAGGAGTTTATTGCGGCAAAACCTGATTTTTCAAATTGGTCCGGTGATAGCTGCGATAATCT
>JARRQF010000552.1:0-2992 GCA_037382065.1 Candidatus Thiodiazotropha sp.
CCTGAAAATATTTCTGAGAAGCAAGGGGGCAAGAGGTGAAATGGGTAGTTACCCTCCAGGAGCGTATAGGCAAACCAAATGCTCCGCTCAGAGCTCTTGTGAGAGTGTTGAAACAATCTGGAGAGGGGATATTGCATGGAATGAACATGTGATGGTGCTCTTTATTATTATGTATTTTGATTATTTAGAAGCAGAAATTATAACAAGACTGGAACGCCAGCATGAGAATAAGTCATTGTTATTAAATGAAAAAATGTCTTTTAATTATGTGGGCCGTGTGGCTGTTATTTGTACGCCCTATCAGAAAAAATGCGTATTACGGCGTGTGTGAAAAATAGCGGAGCAGCCTAAACTCCTTAAAACAACTGTGAAACTTTAGTTATATTATTTAAGTATGTTAAAGAATAACGCTGATAATATGGAAAGTACAATTCAGTATCGCCCTGAGATTGATGGATTAAGAGCTATTGCCGTTTTATCAGTTGTACTATATCACGCGGGTTTAGGGCCAAAGGCAGGTTACGTAGGCGTAGATATATTTTTCGTGATATCAGGTTATTTGATTACGTATATTTTGCGTGCCGAGTGGCTCAAATATGGACGCATCGATATTCCTGGGTTTTATGTGCGGAGATTGAGACGTATTTTTGCTGCACTTTATTTTGTAGTGATATCAACAGTCATGCTCTCCTTGTTTGTGTTATCTCCATTTGGGGAAGTAAAAAGTCTGACTGAATCAGCCGCAGCTTCTCTCCTATTTGTTTCAAATTACTATTTTGAATTAACAACTGGAGACTACTTCGCTCAAAATTCAGACAAGCTACCATTATTACACTTATGGTCATTATCTGTGGAAGAACAGTTCTACTTAATATGGCCAGTCTTTCTCGTCTTATTATTTCGATATCGTGGTGGATCACTCAGATCAACTCTAGCTGTAATTGCAATCGTGGCCGTAGGTGGGTATGTGGCATTGCTGTCTGTCGGACGTTTTAAAGGGCTTCGTATAATTATAAGCCTTAGTGTGATTGTCTTGTTTCTGGCCATTTTAATACCTATCCCTCATTTTCCGGGTATTGGTGCCCTGCCAGCTGTAGCTGGAACAGCCTTGCTATTGCGTGCAATACATAGTGGCGAGCAACTTGGGTTTCATGGGCAATGGTTGAGTGTTCGGCCTTTGGTATTCGTTGGGGTGGTTTCCTACTCACTTTATCTTTGGCATTGGCCGCTGTTAGCATTGGTTCGTGCGACTCATGTGGAGTCAACAGCGGTTTTTATCAATATTATACTCTGCGCAGTAGCCTTTTTGATGGCATGCATAAGTTATAAGTTTATAGAGGTTCCCGTCAGGTATGCTGATGCAGGTGCAAAAAAATATCAGCTGATAATTGCATCAATAGCCCTGTTATCCTTGTCTGCGTTTACTGTGGTAAAGATCGGCAATGTATATAATTACAAGCCTGTTCCTACTGACTTGGCATATGTTACCGAACAAGACTTCCCTTCCGATCGGTTTTCATGTCACTTTCGAGGTGGCGAAAGTCCTTCACCTATACCTAAAGAAACCTGCAGTACGGAAAGCGGAGAGACTCCTGGTGTTGTAATATGGGGTGACTCTATCGCATTGGCCTGGAGGCCACTTGCACGAATGATTGCAAAACAACTAGACCAGTCATTTAGCGGGTATACTCGTGATTCCTGCGGTCCACTACTAAATTATCAAATTAATAAGGGTAAATTAGAGAGGGATCGGTGTGTCGAATTTAATTCGCTCGTTGAGAGTAGGTTGTCTGGTGTGAGTGTTTTGATTCTAGCGGCCAATTGGAGTAGTTATCTACAGGATGTAGATAATATTAATGGCAATCAAAAGTTTATATCAAGCCTAAAGAAAACAATTGAGCGTGTACTTCCGCTAGTAAATAGAATAGTGATTATTGGTCCAACACCAAAACTTAATGATAAGGTTCCCTCCTGTATAAGATTATCAAAACTGGATCATTGTAAAATCAGCCGAAAAGAATTTGAAGAAAGTTCCGCTTTCACTAGAAAATCACTGATGGCGTTGGCTGAGCAAAATAAGAATATCATGTATATTGAACCGATAGATTTCTTCTGTACTGAAAGTGATTGTCCCGCGCTTAAAGACGGATATGGGTTGTACTGGGACGATTTCCACATATCTACGATGGCGGCAAAGAAATTCAGTGAAGACTATCTCGAGGAATCTTCCATATCGGAGTTATTTCTTAGGGGAAGTTAAACCTAAAAAATCAGTTGACCGCTCCATTCTAATAACAGGTATCTGATTTTGAAGAAAATAGCTTCGATGGTTATGTTCACCTACTGGGTAAATCATGCTACAACGTGAATGGCACGCTTGTGTCGGCACATGGATGTGCAGGAGCGACCCTTGCCCTGCACCACCACAAGCGCACTCTTCTCGCTGCCCAACTGATTTTTTAGGTTAAAGCTTTGCTAGGGTACTTTATGAGTTGTTAAATGGAATAGGATATCAGGCAATGGGTAGGCCGAAAAAGAGTGCAAGTTCTTACACGTTTCATCCTTTAATGGTGGGACAGAGCCCCACCCTACGACTTTTGCGACACCCTCCAAGGGGAGAGGGAGTGTACTTTTCGAGCGCATCGTAAACATTAGCTTACTGTGTGGCACCCAATGACTTGTTCACGCCAGGGTTTGAACCCCGCATCCCCTCTCCCCTTGCGGGAGAGGGCCAGGGTGAGGGGAGTATAAAATAGCGTAAGCGCAGCTTACATCACTATTCATAACAGACGTATTGATGATGACTTATGCTAGTGTGGTGCTTCATACAAATTGACGATGATAGAAGCCTGCTCAGGCCGGGAGACAAGGCGCAATGTGCAGGGAATGGCTCGCCCTTTTCAAGCATTGCAACGCAGTATCCTGGCCTGAGCAGGCTTCCCTTCGGGCGAGACGCTAAGCGGTCATCCGCGTTGTTGCGCGCCTTGGAAAG
>JARRQF010000553.1:0-1280 GCA_037382065.1 Candidatus Thiodiazotropha sp.
TCCAAGTAAGGCGTGTACTTCATCAGCGAAGGCTTCGTTGCCTACCGCAAGGCTTTCACTCCAATTGATATCTCTTTACGCATCCAGGCATAGAAGTTCATCGTTCAACCATTGTTGATGCGTTGCTGGAAGTTTCGATATCCTGAACCCCAACTATTTCCATTAAGCTTGAGGTATCTATAATTCTACAACGCTTTGGTGGTTGCAGGATTTCCTGATATCTACCGTGAGAGCACTTTTCTGGATGTGTGACTACACCTGCTCTGACCATCTTGAGATCTATATAAACCGACATTTTATAAAATGTTCGTCAGACGCGACTGCCGTGGCATGATAACGGTGTTCCCAAGATGCACTTTTACGTTGTTTACGCAGCCAGCTATTAACTACAGGCTTTTGGCTATGACATTTTTACCGCTATCTTTAACCAATAGATGGATGTGATTTGAGGTGACAACATAATTTAAAACACGCAAGCTATAGCGTTTCCTGGCCTCGAACAACCACGAGATCCAACCCTCTCGATTTTTGGAAAAATTTAGTAAGAGTATTATTTTGTGACAGCGGTGGGTTATATGCCAAATATAACCCGGTAGAAAATAGCGATTAGCTCGGGGCATGGCCTTTTTCCTTAAAGTTAATTATTTCCCTGTTAAATGGACCCTTTAAGGCTTAAATCATAGGGGCATGTGGGCAATAAGACCACAGAATCAAGGTGCTACTAAGGTCCGACCCGATATCGCTACTTTGGTGAACCAGCACATTTTATCTATGTTTTCAGTTTGTTATTGCTTAACTAAGCACTATTCGGCTCAGACCACGTTAACTAATTCATAGAACGCTTTCGTCTAGATCGCACGTTTCCGAGGAAAGTCAGCAGGCTCAATAAGAGGCATCACTAGATGCATTACAAGCGTACTTTATGATTAATGGTTTACGGCTTAACTTACCGGCATTGGGTCTGTCCTGTCCCCAACTATCCTATTTAACTGCAGCTCCCGGTTTCGTGATAATCATTACTTGGGGGTTGGTTTGCATTGTCCCATTGGAACTCTACCAGCACTGTCAGTCTCTACCCAGTATCTAAATATATTATTGTTTATCACGGAAGTCTTAACTGTATAATGAGTGCCTGTTTCGGCATAAAGAGAAAAGCAGCCACTTGCATATGTATTCATATGCCGATAAAGAATGCTTATTTCATGAGGGCCTTCTGTAAGGTAGCATTCTTCTGGATAGTCAGTATCCCATCTCATTTCAAATAAACCTACTCCGTCAAG
>JARRQF010000553.1:1285-3296 GCA_037382065.1 Candidatus Thiodiazotropha sp.
AAAAAATGATTATGCTCGGATTCTGTTTTTATTGTAGCGTAATTTTCAGGATGGTTTGCGTCTACAGACTTTGGAACGTATATATAGGGTCCCGAAGCCAAGGGTCCAGAAGCACAGCCATATAATGAAAAAATAATAAATAAAAGTAAGGCGTATCTCATACATAATCCTGTTTTAATCATTGTCTTCCACAGGGTAAGAGTAAACTTACTCTGACCTGGGGGGCACCCTTTACCGTGAGTTGATTTTAGCTTTTAGATCTTTTGCTACTAATCCTAGATATTCTCTAAGATCGGACTCCGATCCAGCGCATTTATGGATATCCCTAACCTTTTGGGAAGGGTGAGATAACTCATCTTCAATTTCATCGATCAGATATTGGAGTTCTGCCCAAGTAAAACTGCGAAACATTCGCTTCCCATTGGGTAGCGCTGATTGATAAAGTCCTTCTGAAATTTCGCTTGCCCTTGATTGAGGAGGTCGAGTGAAAATTACTGGATACAACACAAGGCTAATTGGGCCTAGCCATCTTTCAACAAGCGAACCGTCTCCATGCATTCTAAAGCGTCTATTGCATTCGGGGCAGCTAAAGAAGCTATCTCCCTCGTCAATCAACTCTATGTATTCACATTTCAAGCACTTCATATTTGTATAATGATTAGTTTGTAGCGACCAAGCTCAGCCGAAGAACAGAATAGGGGGCAGACCACAGTTTACCCCTATCCGTCCGTAGAGACCGTGGTCTGTTTCCTATTATTCCTGATCTGACCAAAAATGGCCTGAGTCTCAGTTAAAAGGGCACTGACCCCTTTAACGATAGCGTTTCCTGGCCTCGAACAACCATGAGATCCAACTCTCTCAATCTTTGGAAAAATTTAGTAAGAATTCTTTTTTGTGACAGCGGTGGATTATGTGCCGAATATAACCCGGTAGAAAATAGCGATTAGCTTGGAGCATAGCCTTTTTCTTAAAGTTAATTATTTCCCTGTTAAATGAACCCTTTAAGGCTTAAATCATAGGGGCATATAGGCAATGAGTCAATAGAATCATGGAGTTATTAAGGTCTTCCCCGATATCATCGAATATAAAGAAAGAATGAAGGGAATAAAAAGAGCTTAAAAATGAGCGCTTATTTTCAGCATTTTTCGAACGACTTGATCCGCCTGCCGTGTAGTTTCCGGTAACCGATATTTAGGCGAGAGCTTTAATATCCACTTGCAAGCTGTTGCTAGTGAAATGCGATGGCCAACAGATACGTAAATTGGATTGATGCCGTTTTGAGTTCTCAGTACATTGCCAATAATTTCATTATTATCATAAAGGGGCGCAATAGCGCCCCTTTCTGTATACGGTTCTTTATGTTCACCGAGGAGTCGGGTTTTGCCGCAGCCAATTGTTGGTACATCGAGAATAACGCCCAAATGGCAAGCCAGCCCGAATCGGCGTGGATGCGCATAGCCTTGACCATCACACACAACCAAATCCGGTGAATGGTTTAGCTTTGCAACGGCTTTGATGAGCGGGGGTAGCTCCCGAAATGAAAATAAGCCTGAAATGTAAGGAAATTGCACGCGGTCTTTAGCAGTAGCCGTTTCAATAACATCCAAAGTGTTGGCATCAAGAATGACTACTGCAGCCACCAATTTATTGCTGTGCTTCTCATAAGCCACATCAACGCCAGCGACGAGATGAACCTCGTTAATCTGATCTATTTTTATCACTTTAGCCGCCAGTTCTTGTTGTAAGAGAATGGCTTCTGACTCAGTGATATTCCATGAATGATTGATTTTAGGGAGCATAGGCATTAGCGGTCCTCGCAAAGAGGCTAGAGAGCCTCTTTATATTATCTGGCTCATGAGCTCGCTGTTGTCTCTCCGAAGTTAATGGCAAGCAGTCGTCCATGAGCCTGACAGTCACCAGTATGACGGGGTTGGAGTAAATTTGCTCTGATCCCATCTGATTCGGAGTCGGCTAATGGGTGCCCCCTTTACCGTGAGTTGATTTTAGCTTT
>JARRQF010000554.1:0-2784 GCA_037382065.1 Candidatus Thiodiazotropha sp.
GTCGTCGACCAAAACTAAACACGCATCAGCAGCAAGAAATCGTGAATTTAGTTGATTCTGGGCAGAAGACCGCGGCGGATGCCGCCAGACTGTTCAACGTTCATCCATCTACGGTGTCCCGGATCCTGAAGCGTGGAAAGAATCCTTAAACGGATTTTGCGTTCCATTGCTCCCTAAACCCCAGTCTGCCGGCGGTTCCTCGACCGGGGCCCCGCTTAGCCAGAACCTCATCCAGGCATTGTCGTAGAGTGATTTGAACAACCACTCCTGTGTGAGGCCGCAGGTGTCACGGTACCCCTCATTGCTCAGGAATGTAAATGTAAATTGTTGCACCATGGTTAATCTCACTCTCGGCCCATACGCGGCCACCATGCCGCTTGATGATCCGGCTGACTGTCGCCAGCCCGATCCCTGTACCTTCGAATTCATCGGTACGATGGAGCCTCTGAAAAACACCGAAAAGTTTGTCCGCATAGGCTGTGTCGAAACCAACGCCATTATCGCGGATAAAGACCGTGAACTCTTTTTCCCGATCTGGTAAACAGCCAATCTCGATCCTTGCCTCTGGCCGCGGATGGGTAAACTTTATGGCGTTGGAGATCAGATTGGTCAATGCCAGGCGCAGCATTGCCTGGTCGCCGCTGACCGTAGGCAGATCGGCTATACGCCAGTGTATAATGCGGTCTTGCGTCTCCGGCTCAAATTCCCGGATGATTTGCTGCACTATGCTACCTAAGTCAACCGGTTTTTTGGACATTTCGTTCCTGCCAAGCCGCGAAAAAGAGAGCAGATCATCAATCAATATACCCATTTTCCCGGTAGCGCTGCAAATGGTTTCCATGTAATGCTGGCTCTGTTTGTCAAGAGCGCTCCCCGCTCTCTTTTGAAGCAGGTCGACAAACCCAACAATATGGCGCAACGGCGCGCGCAGGTCGTGCGATACCGTGTAGGCGAACGCTTCCAGTTCCTTGTTGACCGTCTCAAGCTCTGCCGTGCGCTCTGCTACCTGTTGCTCCAGATCGCGCTGGCGTTCTTCGTTAGCGCGGAGTTTCGTTTCTCTCACCTGCCTGAGCCGCAGTATCCCGCCAGCAGCACACCCCACTCCTGCCAGTACCACCAGCAGCATAAACCACCTTGTCCGCCAGAACGGGCCAATCACTATCACTTTGAGCGTGGCCTCCTGGTCGCTCCATACGCCGTCGTTGTTGGAGCCGCGCGCGCGCAGCGTGTAGGTTCCGTCCGGCAGACCTGAATAACGGCCGGTGC
This sequence comes from Candidatus Thiodiazotropha sp., assembly GCA_037382065.1. GTDB lineage: Bacteria > Pseudomonadota > Gammaproteobacteria > Chromatiales > Chromatiaceae > Thiodiazotropha. The sequence continues at coordinate 1,267 of JARRQF010000554.1, forward strand.
GCCCGGGACCCGCGTTGTACCAATCCTTATCCACACCTTCCAGCTTGTACTGGTAGTGGTTTTTCTCCGGTTGGCGGTAACTCAAGGCTACCATTTCAAACTCGAAGTAATTCGCTTTCCAGTTCAGGGTAATTTTTTTCACCAACTCAGGAGCCACGTCAAGCTTCATGCGGCTCCCCCCCTGCGTCAGTTTGGTGAAAAATACAGGGGGATTATACGGGTTATCGACAATTTGATCGGGATAGAAATAGGTTGCCCCGCCGGTACCGGTCATCCAGATTTGTCCGTCCGGCAAAGTCACAGGAGCATAAGAACATGCCAGGCCAGGGGGGATTCCGTCCTGTCGGGTAAAGACTTTTGTTGCGCCCGTTTGGGGATTTAGACGAGTGAGCGTTCCATTAGGAAAGCTGCCATTCCATAGCAGCCCCTGATTATCTTCTGCTGTCGCGCTGACATAGTCTGAGGGATAATTGTAGCCGTATATACTTTTAAAAGAAGTGAATTTGTCGCTGGTTTGATCGTACCGGTTCTGGCCCATCCAGAATCGTCCTTTGGAATCGATCAAACCGGCATTGGTTTCGAAATCCTTGCTAGTAAAATCAGTCTTGTTGAAAAGGTGCTTTCTGACCACCTTTTCGGTATTCAGATCAAATAGATCAAACCCGATTCCATGGCTAAGCAGCCAGATCTGATTGCCTTCCATTTGATAGTAAGCGATTCGGGTGTTCCAATTGTATTCGACCACCACCCCTTTTGCCACCACCCAGATGATATCTTTGTTGCGCGGCTCAAAATCAAAATCTTCGATGTAGGGCGGAAACCCCTGTGGCTTCTGCGGGTCGGGGAGAATGTGGTTGATGATGCGAGCGGTTTTGGGGTCCACACGGGCAATGCCTGTGGAAACTTCGGTAACCCAGATATTGCCGTCAGGTCCCAAACGAAGCGGACAGCTAACATCCAAAAATCCTTCTTTGGGGTTCTGGCTGCGGGAGATAGACTTAAATCGATAGGTGCCCGGGTCAATCTTCTGTAAGAATCCTTGTTCATTGACCACCAGCCAAAATATCCCTGACTTATCCTGAATGATTGTATGGACTATCTTTCCACCCAGGCCATCAAGGGTGGTTATCCAGATAAGGTGAGGCATGGTTTGGAAATAAGCCAATCGGTAAATGAAATTATTTGCAATTTTTTGTGAGCCTGGCAAGTTGGCTCGATAATGGGAGAATGTTTTTACCTTGGGATCCAGACGGTTCAAACCACCCGTTGTAGTGCCAGCCCAAATAAAGCCATCATTATCTTCCACAGTGGCCTGGACATATTTCCCGTACAGCGCCTTCGGGTCATTAACATTTTCTGCATAATGTTCGATAACCCGTCCTGTCCGGGGATCGAATTTGTGCAGTCCGGTAGCCGTGCCGACCCAGAGTGAACCGTCCTTCGCAGTCAACACTGACCAGACATCGTTGTCGAGCAGTGTTGCCGGATCGCCGGCCTTGTGCTTATAGGCAGTAAACT
>JARRQF010000555.1:0-2897 GCA_037382065.1 Candidatus Thiodiazotropha sp.
ATGCGACGTGATTGATGAATTGGTGATTATAGTATATTTCCCTTCTAGATTATGCTGGAAGGCAACTAAGTATATGTTAATCTAGATAGTGTATTTTTTGAGTTTTGCTGAATAGTTACTAATTATTATTAAATTACGTATTTTATTCATTGGCATAACACCGCGCTTTGTGAGGTCATGAGGTCATGGGGTCAGGTCTTTGATTTATGATTCCTGCTAGACTAGACTTCCCAATCGATCAAATACTAGGTAAAGGAATACCTCATAGCTCGACCACTAAGACTAGAATTTGCTGGCGCACTTTACCACATCACCTCTCGCGGCAACCGCATAGAGTACATTTTTAAAGATGACGAGGACCGCCAGCAATTTCTTCTACTGATAATCAGGTCTATGAAACCTATAACTGGGTATATCACGCCTACTGCCTGATGAGCAATCATTATCATCTGCTAATCAAAACACCCGACGCCAACCTATCCAAAGGGATGCGCCATCTCAATGGTGTATATACTCAAACGTACAATCGAAGACATGATCGACCAGGTCATGTCTTCCAGGGACGTTAAAAGCTATTCTGGTAGAAAAGCAGAAATATCTACTCGAACTGGCTCGATATATTGTCCTCAATCCGATACGCGCTCAGATGGTTAAATCTGCACGTGACTGGCCATGGAGCAGCTACCAGGCGACTGCAGGTCAGATCAGCGCTCCGAACTTTTTACAGACAGATTGGATACTGGCTGCATTCGGCAAAAGAAAACGGCAGACCATAGAGGCCTACCAAATATTCGTAGCGGAGGGAAAAGGGAAACCCAGTCCCTGGCAGGCATTAAGAAACCAAGTCTATCTGGATAGTGAAGCTTTTGTGGATAAACTCCAAAAACACATCAATTTGGACAAGGGTCTCGAAGAAATCCCATCCTTACAAAGACGACCGACGGCGATGACGTTGGAAAATTATCAGATCTGTTTCCCATCCTTACAAAGACGACCGACGGCGATGACGTTGGAAAATTATCAGATCTGTTATGGAAACCACGATATAGCCATAGTCAAAGCATATCAAAGTGGTGGCTATACGCTAAAAGAGATTGGCCAATATTATAAATTACACTACTCTACCGTCAGCGGGATTATCAAGAATCTCAAATCAAAGACCCGACCCCGCGATCACTATTTCCTTCAGACGACTCAGCCAAGAAAGTTATCTACTTGGCCATTATGAATGCTTCAAAGAAATGTACCATGCCCATTTGAAATAGGAAAACGGTATTTAGTAGAGTTATGATCGAGTTCGAAGACAGTTTGTAAGAGTACGTGTAAGCTTAGTCGTTACACAGAATCATTTATAAGCTCATAATGGATATTTAAGTCATGAATAGCATAGTTAAATCTTTGTTTATACTAGTGTCGCTGCTTTTTGCCTTTCCCGTGTTTTCTCTCGATTTTCCTCTCCCAGCAACTAATTATATTCCAGCCAAAATGCCAATGTATCCTGTATATCCACGCCCAGATGCTGAAACACAACCCCACGCACGTCATCGATGGGCGCACCCACTCTTTAGATATGAAATACCAATAGGTGTACAAGGAGGAGCCTGGCCCTTTAAGTATGAAATTATTTCTGGTCCTTCAACTGCAACTATTGGTGGGTACTACGGCGATAATAACTATGGGATTCTGACCTGGACCCCCTCAACAACGGACCCAGGTAATGTATCTTTTCATATTAGGGTAACAGATCAACAGTTAAATACTATTGATTTTAATTGGAGTGTCACTATTGATACTGAACATTTTGTATTTATTCAAGATGGCTGGTCTGGAGCTAAGTCTGGTACGATTAATGAGCCATTAGAAGATTGGAGTGATTGGTATAAAGGGAGTGTATCTGATTCAACCTATCAGGATAAAATTATTGTCTTTAGGGGCGGGGAGTACACAATATCAGGTGATGCCTCATTTGATGGTGGGAATGTTGCACTTAATGGTAATAAGGCAACAGCATTGATAGGCTATCCTGGTGAGGATCCTGTCATAGATTGTTCAAGCAGCATAATAGTAGGTACATCATCTAACGCTGATATGTTTTTCGCCTCAATAAAATATGTAAATGGTAGAGAAGATTTTATTAACGGGCGCTTTTTCTGGATGTATGGTTCGCCGTCGAGGACTGTATGGTGGGATAACGAGTTTAATACATTGAGTAAAGGAACAATAGGTCAAGGTAATGCGGCTGCGGTATTTTTAGATGACATTACTAATCAAACATACAATATTTTATATAAAGGGAATATGCACGATGCAATAAATACTTACGGTGGTAATAATGGGGCAATCTTTATTATGTACAATACATTTTATGTACTGATAGAAGACAATATTGTAAAAAACTCAAATACAGATTATGGAATATGGGCTAAAGCATCCAAGGCATACGTTACTATTCGTCACAATGACATGTCTGAAAATAATTCTCGAAGTCCTATCGTTGTTCACTATGGGGATACTCCATCAACTCCACAAAATCATTCGCATGAGGTTTGTTGGAATAAGGTGGTTATCCCATATACTGATTTTAATTATAGTTTTTTAGTTATGGGAGATAACCCCAGCAATTTTAATAAAAATCACGAAAATACTTATTTTTATAGGAATACATTTGTTGGCGGCTTCCCAAGAGTGCGATATATGGGTATAGAACCTTATGAATTTGATGGAAATGTAATTTTAAGTAATAGGGCGGATGCGTTTTCTGGATCCCCTAGCTACCCAGCGACTTTTGATACAAACCTAATCACAAGTTCTGTGTTGAATATTACTGGAAATTCGTCATCAGGGATTGTAGATACTAATGGAAATTTATCCGATTCATTCAGATCAGAATATTTGGG
>JARRQF010000556.1:0-4437 GCA_037382065.1 Candidatus Thiodiazotropha sp.
TCATTGAACTTAAAGCGGCTGGACTGTCGTTTTCGCTTGCGGAGTCTGTGTGATCCAATCATTCACTTGATTGTTACGGACGTTGAAGCAAGAAGCCTCGCCCAAAGCAACTTGTTGCGCCGGGCGGGGAGTAGTCACTTTTCTACAGTACCACTCAGAGCTATCTGCGGAAAAGGAATCTCCCAGCCATTCTCGCTGCAGGCATCCACAGACCAACGTTGAATGGCGCGCCGTAGGCGATTGTAAAGATCACCTAACTCACCACTGAAGTCGGCGATTACCACTAGGTCTAGGGAAGAGCTATTGGCTTGGGCGAACTCAACACGCAGATTCAGCAGATGGTCACCGTAACCCTCCTCATCCACGCGCTTCTGAATAGACGCCTGCAGGGTGGCTGGAATCGTTGTTGTGCTCTCTTTCTGCAGATTGTAGCTGATACCGATGATCTCTTTGAGACGGAAATTTCTTGAGAGATTGCGAGGTGATTCCGCCAGGAAGTCAGACATCTGAAAGGTTATCTGTGTGCCTCCCCGTTGAGTCAGGCGAACCATTTCATGTGAAATTCCAGTGACCTTTCCTCGTATGCCGCTGCTCAGTATCACCCAGTCATCTTTGCGGCAGGGGAACCAGGGTTCATTAGGACTCTCTGGCCGGGATTTCATGCCTACCAGATTATCGATAGGTACCCGTTGAGTGATGCCGGCAGTCGGGTTGATCAGGGTCGAATAGACATTGATCTGCTCGACCAACCAGGGAAGCCCTTCCATTAGAATGCGTTCTCCTTCACGTACAGAACCAATATTGAGAAATAGTTGCACCTGATGCCAATATCTGGGTAGGGCTTGTCTGAGCGTCCAGGCAAGCCCCAATAGCAACAGGATACTCAAACTGAATAGCACCCAGTCTTCAACCATGTAGAAGACAATCATGGGACCAAGGATGAGCAGTAGGATGGTGACCGTTCGGTGTATTAATTCCAGCAAGCGAATGCGAAAGCTGCGGCGAGAGATCAGTGTGATTGCGAGTACGCTCAATAGCGCTTCGGTTAGGTAGAGGCCACGTTTTTGGAAAAATGATTTGAGGTAACTTTGTGAGGCCTCGGTGATAGACTCTTCTGAGGCCAATAGCTTTTCGAGCTGGAACTTTGCTGATTGCAGCTCGCTATTCATAAAGGCCAGTTTTTTCTCCCAGCTCTTTACCAGATTGGATAGTGTTGTCTGCAGTGCCTTGGCATCACTCTGTTGCTGTAGCTTTTTTGCATTTGCCAGGGCTGCCTTAATAACCTTAATTCTGTCTGAGTAGTAGCTGATCTTCTCTTTTAGATCGGACTTCTGACGAATCTGAACCGTCATCTCTTTCATTTCGTCGAGTGCAGGTTTTAGCAGGCCAAACAGCTCCTGTTGGATATTGAACTTGGTCTCATCTTTCTCTCGTAGACTACTGAGGTCAACGCCTGCTGCAATATTTTCAAGATTTCTTTTGGTGATCTTGAGCTCATGCTCATTTTTTTCCAACTCTTTGAGCAAATTCTGTTTTTGAGCATCTGACTGAGAAGAAGCATTAATCTCCTTGCTTAGGCTGGCAATATCTTTCTTGAGATTGGATTGTAGTGTCACCAGGTTATTCAGGGCTTCAAGCGTACTCTTTTGATTCTTATCAACGTTCAGCAGAGGGGCAATCTCCTCTGCAAAGGTTTGTGAAGTGATAAACATGGAAAACAGCAAACAGGCCAGAAGGCAGAGAAAGTGTTTTGTGAGGTGAATGGTCATTTTGTCTCAATTCTGTTCTAGAGGGAGTGTTTTGTTATTTATTCCTATATATAATTTTATTGTTAATTAATTGCTTATGGCTATTATCTCGATAGATTGTAAGGTGAGTTTTTTTGAAATGCTCATGTCAGCTTCAATGGTAGTCCAAAGGCCGCATTTCCACTGCCTACTAAAAGAGCATTGGCCAATGCTGGTGCCAGTGGAGGAACACCTGGTTCTCCAACACCGCCTGGATCATGCTGATTGGAGGTGATGATGATTTCAATCTCTGGGGTTTCTCTAAAAGAGAGGATTTTATAGTCATGAAAATTACTCTGTTCCACTCGACCGTTTTTGATGGTGATGGGGTTATTCAGAGCAGCTGAGAGAGCAAAAATAATCGATCCCTCCAGTTGGGCTTTTACCCCGTCTGGGCTGATTACCTGGCCACAATCCATCACGCAGAAAATTTTACCCAGTTTCACAGTTTGCTCATCATCTCGGAGTAGTTCGACGATCTCTGTTATGTGACTGCCAAACCCTGAGTGTACAGCACAGCCCAGTATCCTATGATCATCCTGTTGTTGCCAAGCTGCTGCCTCGGCGGCAATTTCCAGTGTCGCTTTCAAACGCGGTTGAGTGAGAAGCTTGAGACGTAGTTCGAGCGGGTCATGCCCCCCAGCAGTTGCCAGTTCGTCGAAGAAATGTTCGACCGCAAAGGTGTTGTAGTGGTGTGAGACAGAGCGCCAAGGGCCAACGGGTATGGGTGACTTCTGACGTTGAACCTCCACTCGGATGTGGGGGATAGCATATTGAGGCTGTTCTGCACCATAGCCATAGGCATCCAAGCCGGTAATAAGATGATGCCAAACGATGGGGAGACCCTGTTTGTCCAGTATGCCTCGTAGGTGATGTTGCGTCAGCGGATGGTAATAGTCGTGTTGTACGTCTTCATCCCGAGGCCAGATAAGCTGAACCGGCTGTTTAAAACGATGGGCGATCTTGACGGCTTGTGTTACATAGTCCTGCTGGATGCGCCGGCCAAATCCGCCGCCTAAAAGGGTTGTCTCCACCTCAACCTGAGGTTGAAGCTTGTTACCAGATGCCTCAACCGCCGAGTCTGCAATTGGGCTAACGGCTCTCCGCTTTCAAAGATAACCTCAGCCGGAGGTAGAGCGGCATCGTCGGCCAGACTCTGGAGTATTCGATCATTATCGAGTTGGACATTTGCACCTTGATGCCACTCGATCTCCAACGCCTGCCTGGCCTGAAATGCCTGCCAAGTGCTTTTGGCAACGACTACAACGCCTTCATCAATCGCAAAGCAGTCAAGTATTCCTGAGCGTTGTTTTATAGCAGAGGCATTGAAATTTTTGACTAAGCCACCAAACTCAGGCGATTGTGCAATGGTGGCATAAAGCATTTCCGGCAGCTTGACATCAATACCGTAGCGGGCGCTGCCATTCAGTTTGGCAGCAAGATCGAGGCGTGGCAGAGAGTGGCCAATTATATTGAACTCATTGGACGTCTTTAGCTTCACTGATTTCGGTATCGGCAGGCGGGCAGCGCTGCCAACCAATTCGGCGTATTTTACCGATCGCCCTGTGGTTTGATGAATGACTTTGGATGTTTGAACCTGGCACTGTTCGATAGGTACATTAAGATGTTTGGCACCGGCTGTCTTCAGCATCTGGCGCGCAATTGCCCCAGCTTCACGCAGCGTTTTCCAAGCTTTTTGTATACTGCGACTGCCTCCAGTGCCCTGAAATCCGTAAATCGGGTCGAGAGAAGCATGCTTAACGCGGACAGAGGCCCAGTCAGCCTCCAACTCCTCTGCGACCAGCATTGGTAGCGACGTGTAGGTGCCTTGACCCATTTCCGCTTCGGCAATAAAAATAGTGATGATCCCCGTGGATTCAATGCGTAACCAGGCATTTGGCTGGAAGGGTTGTGAACGTTCTTCGGCCGCAGCGCTATCAGCAGTCCAACTGATACCTAGCACCAGCGAGGAACCCACAGTGGCAGCACTCAATTTGAGAAATTTTCTTCGGTCGGGATTGAATGGCTTCATCTTCCTAGAATCTGCAGTTGATCATGGTTTCTCTTTGTCTTGCATCATTTCTGCGGCTTGCTGAATAGCTTGACGGATGCGAGGATAGGTGCCACAGCGGCACAAAACAGCAGACATCGCATTGTCAATCTCTTCGTCCGAGGGGGCGTGGTTATCCTGCAGCAAAGCATGCGCAGTAACGATCTGGCCCGACTGGCAATAACCACACTGGGGAACTTGCAGGTCAGTCCAGGCACGCATCACGGGATGCTGGCTCTCCTTCGCCAGACCTTCGATGGTGGTGATATCTTTACCAATAGCTTCAGCTGCCGTGAGCAGGCAGGAGCGTACAGGTCTGTTTTCAACCAATACCATACAGGAACCGCACTTGCCAATACCGCAACTGTATTTTGTGCCTGTTAGATTGAGGTGGTCACGCAAGACCCAGAGTAAGGGGGTCTCTTCATCTACATCAATCTGGGTGGTTGTACCGTTGATTGAAAGTGAAATAGCCATTGTTAACCTAGTGTGGTGCTTCATACAAATTGACGATGATAGCGTGACGCTAAGCGGTTAGCCGCTAGGCGCGTGCCGCCGGGAATGGCTTCTCCCTTTCCAAGGCGCGCAACAACGCGGATG
>JARRQF010000557.1:0-2636 GCA_037382065.1 Candidatus Thiodiazotropha sp.
TCCATTCAATTCAGATCGTCCCCTCTCCCTCCGGGAGAGGGACAGGGTGAGGGGATACCAAAAGCACACGGCGCATTTATTCCAAAGTAGCTGAAGTTTCATGTAGGATTTCGTGATTCAAAAACCTCATCAGCCGATATCCTATTTCACTTAACAACCCATAAAGTACTCTAGCAAAGCTTTAACGCGATTGATCGCCAAAATCGTAATCGTCATTTTCTTCATCCATGGCGCCCGCAATCGCTCCAGCAGAAATGCCTATCTTATCGGCGGCACCATTAATGTTATCAATGTTAAGACTGATGTAGCCAAATGCTTTCGGTTTGTAAACTTCGGTTTGCGTACTGTTTAGATAAGTGATTGTCATTTTAATTCTTCCTTTAAATAACCATTAATGTCCATTGCACATACTCAAAAACCAATGGGGTTCTATCTGTTTGTAAACACACTCATATGCCTTCCAATTGTCAGGAAATTCATTGAGTGAGGATAAAACCCGTTTGCTTCCCGTATACTCTCCATTATCCTTGACTGGAAACAGCAACTCGCCATTCTCAATCCTTGGAACTTCCGGAATGAAATAGAAATCCTTCCAGATATGAAAGTATCTTAAGTTATACGATCGATATCCCTGACGTGGCAATAACTTCACAATAAGCGAACCGTATTTGATAAACAATAAAGTACTTTTGCCATTTTGAATGCCTTTTGTAATTGATTTGGATGTTTCAATCGAATAGGGATTGGGTAGCCATGGACTATATGCGGAGTGTGAGATACTATCCAGTCCCACCTGCTTCATAAGCTTCCGAGTATCAGGATCCTTATACCAAGCGGTACTATGATCTATTTTGGGGTCCGGGCTAACGATCTGATACCGCCTAACCAGCTCTTCAATGTCACTGCGATGCTCTTGAAAGGTTCTGATCATCTCCTCATCACTAGGAAGAGGATTTCTTAAGACCAAAAAGTAGTAGCCCACCACACAGAGGATTACCAACACCAATTTATCGCCAGATCGAAATATGCATAACATGCATCTGCCATTTGACTCAAAATTGAAATATTTATACTTTCCATGTTAGTTACCGCCTGTAGTAATTGTATATTTTAATCCATTGAACATTACTCGTGATTCATTAAATCCTTCAGAATCACAAGACTTCTTTTGCATCCAGAACTTATAGTCACTAAGCCTGTCACCAATAAGTCCAATAGGTAGAATATCTGTTGCGTAGTCAACATAAGTAACCATTACTTCATTTGTTTTAACATCAATAACTTGCGATATCTTTTTATAAATATGGAAGTATTCTCTGGTTATTATCCTTTGATAATAAAACCTTTGATTCAGCCATGACCGGTCTATTCCATCCCCCTTTATCAGGTCTGTCATCCTATATTTCCCCGCCGCATTGTATTTAGCAACAAGCTCGGAACCATCAGGCAACTTGTAGTACATCCTTTTGGATTTTTTCTGACCATATTCCACCTTTACAAAATACTCTTCAGGCAAATCTTCTGGATCGAGCGTATTCCATACACCAGGATTTTCCTGCTTCCAATCGTCAATTGTTTTTTTACAAACAATCCCGTATTTGCCGAACACTCATACTTAAACAATATTTCCATTGGCAACCAATCCCAAAACACCAATTCCATCATGAATATGAAGGTCACCACAGCCGACTTCTTACGAGATAATCCTAAATCACCCGCAATAATGGCCACCCATTTTGAAATAACTATGCTCAGCATTAAATAAAGTAGAAAGCCGCCTAAAAACGCCAGTGCTAACATATAGTTATCTTCCCATTATTCCGTTTGGTTCAGGATGCCCATACGATCTACTTCTTCATCAATCCCGGTCGTAGGAGCATAAACTCCACAACACAAGACTACCTTTCACGCAGACTTTCCTGTTTATGCCTAAGCAACGGTGCAAGGAAATACTCAATCAGTCGCCGCTCTCCTGTTTTGATTTCTGCGGTTACTTCCATACCCGGCATTAGTCTCACGGGCTTACCATCCACGTCGATCGTTTTCTGTTTTAATGAAAGCAGTGTGCTGTAGGTTAATCCTCGTTGCTCATCAAATATGGCGTCGTCGGTGATGGTGTCGATTTCGGCTTCTATCACGCCATATTTTGTAAAGGGGAAGGCATTGACTTTGATCTCTGCTGGCATCGCTTTTTTTACAAATCCGATGTCTTTGTTTTCAATAAAGGCTTCAACGATCAAGGTGGCCTCTTCCGGGACGATTTTCATCAAGGGCTGCGCTTCGGTAACGACACCTCCTTGGGTAGTTACCACTAACTCTTGCACTTGACCCGCTACTGGCGAATAGAGTATTTGACGTTGGTTCATATCGCTCGCCTTGATTAACTCTTCTTGTAGGGCGGCAATCTCTCTCCGACTCTCGGTGATCTCGGTCAATATGTTATTGCGCGTTTCGGCTTTCAGCGCATCGAGTTGTTGTTGTGCTTGTTTGCTGGTTGCTGTGAGTTGTTTGAGTTTCTGCTTCTCTTCTCTCAGTTGGTGGGCAAGCTGGATGCGCTCCTGTTCGAGTTGCAGATATTCTGTTTCTGAGGCGTACTTCTTGTCGTATAGCCCTTTGATAATTTCGGTTCGCTTGGT
>JARRQF010000558.1:0-4090 GCA_037382065.1 Candidatus Thiodiazotropha sp.
GTCAACTGCCGCTCTTTTCCACCTACAGCATATGTACCAGTCACAAATAATATTTTTGTTCGTTTTTTACACATATCTGCTATTTGAAAGCAAAATAATCATCGTTATAGTAATCACCGTTGTTACGATACTTGTCGCAAGCGCAATACCCGAAACACCAAGTAGTGAGTTCAGCACATAGCTTAATAAAGCATTTACGCCCAGTGACACAACAGCAAGAACCGCTATCACTTCAGCTTTTCCTATTGACAGAAAGCCTCGAACGCAGACAAGACCAACAATAAAGGCAGGCAAACCGCCTAGATAATTGAAGAATATTAAGGTAACTAGTTGATACTGTAAATCTGTTAATTTAAGAAAAGCAAATATCCTACCTTCTAACAAATACCAAAATGAATAAATAAACAGCAACCATAAACACGACCAACCAAGAAAAACGACAAGTATCTTTTGAAAATATCTCGATAAATCCCCCAGTTTGACTCTATCACTAAACTCAACCAGTAAAACACTCATTATCCCTATCGTGCTCAATGACCCAACGATTCCAAATATCCTTTCCCCCAACTCTAAAATAGAGAGATCCCCCGGCTGACCTAAGCCTGCAATTAACCTATCTACTATAGGATTCATTCCCACAACAATAGAACCTATCGCTACAGCCGCATATCCCCTAAATACCTCTCTCCAATCAACACTCAGAACACCATCGAGTTTTACCTTTGAATAAAGGCACCTTGCCCTTAATATGTCAGAAAGACCTATCCCTGCCATTAACCAAGGCAAATAGATTACATTTGGGCTTAATTTCCAGAACACGAGAAGTGGTATTATTCTTAAACCCCACAATAGTCCAGGTAAAACATAATGATTTTGAACGTTTAGAATCGCCACGACAAAGGAAGATATAACAGAGGATAAAGTTGACAAAAACACACCAACTAATAGAGGCACAGACAATAGCGCATCGTTATCCGCTAAACCCCATACAATCAACAGCACCACCGAAACCAGTGAAACCAAAAATCCAACTATATTTCTTTGAGTTATTTTTAAAATAATATTTTTTTGCGCAAGCGCTGGAACGCTAGCGTCAGTTATCGAATTAGAAATCGTCCCCCAAAAAAGAAAACCTATCGATAACGCTCAAAATCACAAAAGGTATGAGAAAATTCGCAACTCGACCTAATGCCTGACCAGTTGTTGATCGTACAACTGATTTAATTAGAGAAAGGGTGTTACCGCTAGTACTCATCACTCAACAATCTACGGCGAAACAATATCATGGCTACTTTTAGGGTCAGATTTAATGCACGTAGCACCAAGCACACACAAGTATTTATCTGCTATTTCCTCAACATTTGCCTGCATCCACAAGCTCTCAATTGAACTCTTTTGCTTTATCAGTTCCAGCATAGACTCTGCAATACCTAAGATATCACCGAGAGGGACTATACGCACACTGCTGCTGGGATATTCAGACAAAATATCTCGTAGAGAATTATCGTATTCGGTCACCACGATAGACTTTCCAAGACACATAGATTCAAGCAATATATTCGGATACCCCTCCCACCTTGAGGAAATAACATGTAATTTTGATTTCTTTATCCACGGAAACGGATTATTCAATTTTCCTAATAAGAAAATCCGATTATCCATATTCTTATATTTAATGTGATTCTCTATTGCTTCACGTTGAGATCCATCACCAATCAATATCAAATTATGATCCTGTTCTTCAGCAAATTTTACGAAGGCATCTATTGCGTCAAAACACCCTTTTTGCTCTTCAAGCCTACCTACGACAATTACATACGGGCTCAATTCATCTATCAATTGCTCTTCATCTCGCAAATCAGAGAGTTTATTAATTCTTTCACAATCGATAGGGTTACCAATAACAGAAATCGCACCGCTCGATAAGCCGACAGAATGGACCAGCTCTTTTTTCATGAAGTCTGTTAATACAATCACTTCATCTGCATAGCGGTAAAGCAAGCGCATCATTTTCAATCGCAGTCGGGATTTCACATTTGTCAAAGAAGCCGCTTCCCGCACCACCAAGCGAACCTTGCGACTTGAGATCATCCTTGCCAAAATAGCTATCAGGTTTGCTCCAGTTAGTGTCGACAACAAAGAATCGGGAGGCGACTTTTTCAAGTAACTTATCAGGCATATAAGCGTTCTAAATGCTGAAACCCATTCTGGACGACCAGGATGCAGTGACTTCAAATCAACAATATTGATACCATCACCCAGCTCATCAAGCAAAGGCCCAGATTTGTGCGCCAAAACCAAGTCAACTAAAAAGCCTTTGTTGACAAAATTCTCGGCCAACGTCACAAATAATATGTTCATTCAGCAACTTTCTTACCGAGCTCGGCCTCACATGTTCAGGCGCCGCATTCAATAATTGCTCCAGTTTTCTATTTAGACCTTCCCGGAACCATCGGTGTATCGGTACGGCAAACCCTTGCTTTCGACGCGTCCAAATCGCGGACGGCAGCATATCGCCATATACTTGCTTTAGCCAACGTTTGCCGTTACCTAACGTACAATGTTCATCAGCAGGTATACTAAAAGCCATCTCGACGACTTTGTGATCAAGTAATGGAGCTCTAGTTTCCACGCTATGTGCCATGCTGGCTCTGTCCACTTTAACCAAAATGTCTTGTGGGAGATAGACGAGTGCATCCGCATACAACATGCGTTGAAGATCGTCTTGAACAGTTTCTTCAAGTAAGCCGGGTGGTTTCTGCCCACATTTAACAAGCCCTGGAAACAACTCAGCGTAGGCGTTCGAATGAAACATTACTGGAGCTATATATGGCGTCTCGTCTTCAAGTCTAGCCACGACATCTAAAAAAAGATGGACCTTTTTTATCAGACTTCTGCTATGATGAACCCTAGGCTCTGGTAGTTTACGCAAAGCGGTCTCTGCGTATTTTCGTAACTTAATTGGTAATCTCGTGTACCAACGCAATATAATACGCGCTTGATAACGCTGATAGCCGCCGAATAGTTCATCACCCCCATCCCCGGTTAGAGCCACTTTAACATCATGCGACGCGAGCTCACTTACTAGCGATGTTGGCAACAACGAAGAATCAGCAAACGGTTGACCAAGATGCTCATCTAACAATAATTCAAGTCGTGACTCATCCCATTCTGACAACTCTTTGTCACGATGATTTGTACCTATATATTGAGCCATCATATCGGCATATTTTCTTTCATCAAATGCTTGGTCGGCAAACCCAATCGTATATGTTTTTAGTCGTTGGGTCATTTTTGACTGAGCAAGAGCACATATCAAAGATGAGTCGACTCCTCCGGACAGAAAAGCCCCCACTTCGACATCCGCTATCAGCCGTTTACGGACAGCAGCATCAAGGACATTGATAAATTCTTCTCTATTTGGCTTCCCCATAGCATCATTTGGACAAGGAAGCTGCCAGTAACTTCGTTGCTCAATCTTATTTTTTGAACTCCAGCGCACCCAATGGCCAGGTAATACCTCTAACACGCCTTTCCATGCTGTGTAACCTGGCAAAAAATATCCAAAACGAAAATAATCGGCTGTTGAATCAACATCTTCGGACCAAGAACGATACGCCATGACCCGAAGCGCGGGCAGTTCGGATGCACAACTGATACCCTGCGCATCGATGGTATAAAATAGCGGCTTCTTTCCCATTCGGTCACGTGACATTAGCAAAGATTCGGTCAATGAATCCCACAAAACAAAGGCCCACATCCCCTCAAGCCGGGAGATAAAACTCTCACCTTCAAGAATCAAGCCCGCCAGCAAAACCACGGTATCACCATGAGTACTGAATCGCCATCGAATTTCCAACGACTCTTTCAATTCAGAAAAGTTATATATCTCCCCATTATAAATCAGAACGTAACGACCATCCGGCGATTGCATCGGTTGGCGACTTCCCGAAAGATCGATAATCGATAGTCGCGCATGCCCCAGACTGGCATTTCCCTTTGACAAAACATTAGACTCATCCGGCCCTCTATGCTGGAGTAGGCCAATTGATTTCTGGACACGAATAGCACCATCATCATTCGATCGATC
>JARRQF010000558.1:4112-4576 GCA_037382065.1 Candidatus Thiodiazotropha sp.
GTAAAGGAATGCCAAACCGCACATTCAAGCTATTCCTAAAACTCGCCGATACAAATTAATGTATTTTTCGCCACATTTTGGCCACGTGAGGCCCAGTTCCATGACTCTTTCCCGTGCATTTTTTCCCAATGTGATTCTGTCGATCTCCGAGGAAACAAGGCGCTGCATATGCCTGGATAAACCATCAGCGTCTCCTGGACAAAAGAAGAGGCCGCTAATGTCAGCGTCGATCAATTCCCTCACCCCAGGTAAATCAGAGGAAATTACAGCACACCCGGCAGCCATTGCCTCGAGCACTACGTTTGGTCGACCCTCTGATTGACTGCTGAGTACAAAAATATCTGTTCTTGCAAATTCATCCTTGATCGAGTTCGGTTCAACTGACCCTACGAAAACGACCCGCTTGTCAATCCCCAACTGTTGGCTAAGAGCTTCTAAAGCTGGTTTTTCTACACCATCACCGA
>JARRQF010000559.1:0-2751 GCA_037382065.1 Candidatus Thiodiazotropha sp.
GGCAGATCTGTTTTTTGCGAGATATCGTCATAGCCTTATCCTTAGCTTATGTGTCATCCATGTTTTCCTAACAATAACTCATGATAGTGTTAGCTGCAAATGGTGGGTGTCCCGAAATGTGTTTTCGGAGCTCTATACCTAGCCTATGCTTTCCCCTGTCAACGCTTAACCTAATCCGTACGGATGTCGGCCCATGACTCGGGGTCCTGGCGGATTGCTAATCCTTACCAAGTTGCGGACTTTCACCGCCAATCTTTTGCCGATTTATCTCGGCGCACTGAGTGTCTTTTATATTTCTATTCGAGAAATACCCCCGGATCACCCCTAAAGTATCACAACCCACCAACGCCAATATAGATCTTAAACTCTGCACCGTACTCAGAGTTTTCTATCGGCCGGTAATCAAAAGAATACTCAACACTTTCCGTTGTAGAAGTGAATTGTGGCGGAAGCCCTAGAGAAAATGGTTCTTTCAACATCTTTTGCGACATGGATAGCGACTCCAGAACAATCTCGGAAAAAGACAGAGTTAATGCCTCATGGGCCTTGGCTTTGGCTATTAGCTCATCCAGAACAGGTAGGGATTCCACAAGACTGGTTGGTTTTTTGTCACCTAACAATAAGTAGGTCAGCGTATAGTTGTACATGTGGCAATAAGACTGCTCGATCACAATCCTATCACCATTCACCCCAATAAGTTCTTCTCTAAAAACGCGCTCATCGCCCTGTTCAGCATCGTACCGTTTAGCACTATATTTCTTTACCTTACCTCCTTTCTGGACTTCAGAAAAAATCATGTCATCGTTGTAAACACATTGCCTCGGTTCGCTATTAGAAGCCTCCGAGCAGCCGGACAACAGCAAAATAACGCAGAATAAAATAGCTCTCACGCCAGCATCCCATTAATAAATACAACCGGATTCAACAGCCATCCGGAGCTGTAAGAAGATATACTCTTGGCATTTGGAACTATTTCCACATGCCAACACGAATCCGATTTTCTGGTTTCATCAATAAAGTGATCTATGTATCCTTAATTTTTCAAGTTCTCAAGCGCATTGGTAAATTTCTCTTTGCTGAAGTTTTGATTCAAGGATTTGGTAGAGTTCAATCCAATATCAAATACATTCTTCTTTTTGACCCATCTTCAGTCGTACAATGACGTGATACGATCTTACTGCTTTTTTCTAAATCTGCGATTTTATCCACCATCAGCTTAATTATCTTCTCGTCGCTAAGCTCTTTGTTATCTTGATACACCTTCAAAACCACATCACCGCTCGTCCTGTTCAAATCTACCTGTTTTTGATAATTTTTCTTGGCATTCCTCAACATAATGGTAGCCTGCTCTTTTGGTGTCCGCATGGTAGAAGTTATTGCGGCAGCGGACATTCCTGATTCTTTCAAAGCCAGCTTGATGACATTCTTCGCAAAAGTACCGGGACAGTCATCGTTTGGGATAGTCTAAAGCCATTCAAAATCAGATGGTTATTTCAAATGACAGCGCTTTCGCCGCAACGTTTAAACGGTGAGTGTCCTCGTATTAGTCCGTATTATTCCGCAATAAATACGAATCCAAAGCAAAGCCACGTGAATGAAATAAATTTGACCATATTTCTTGATGAATCTGCGAGATTAGCGAACGCGGAAACAAAGAATGCGCCCGCAGATAACGATAATGTAACAGAGACTAAATGCCAGCATGTATATAGAACTGAAGTTTCA
Organism: Candidatus Thiodiazotropha sp.; assembly: GCA_037382065.1. Classification (GTDB taxonomy): domain Bacteria; phylum Pseudomonadota; class Gammaproteobacteria; order Chromatiales; family Chromatiaceae; genus Thiodiazotropha. Next base: position 1,726 of record JARRQF010000559.1, read on the forward strand.
CGATTTTTTAGAACGAATAAGGTCTGTGGCTGGGGACTACATATTTTAGTGGGGATTTGCGTGAATCTAGGCAAACCCTAATAAAAATACCCCTACCTGCTGGTCTTTTCAGGCGTACCGACAAAAATATGAACCGCTGCACATCCTGGGGCGTGGTCACGATGTGTCGTACTGACAGGCCAAGGGCATTTTAGAGCGCCCCTTGGAGATCCAACGCCTGATTGGCCGCTCCCTGCGCGCTGCAGTGGACCTGAAAGCCCTGGGAGAGCGTACCATTACCCTGAATTGCGACGTCATCCAGGCCGATGGCGGTACCCACCGCCTCGATCACCGGCGCCTGCGTAGCCTTGGTGGATGCCCTGGAACATCTGCGCAAACAGGGACTGCTGAACCAGAGCCCGCTGCTCAACATGGTGGCCTTGGTCTCGGTCGGAGTGTTCAACGGCACACCGGTACTGGACCTGGACTATGCGGAGGACTCCAATGCGGAAACCAACATGAACGTGGTAATGAACGAGCAGTCGGGATTCATCGAGGTCCAGGGCACCGCAAAAGGCCAGGTTTACAGCCGAGGGGAACTGGATGCCATGCTTGATCTGGCCCATCAGGGGATTCAGCAGATCTGTCAGATACAGCAGGTAGCCCTGGCTGAGTAAACCGGCCAACGATCCCCATGTCAGAACCAACTCGCAGCGAGTTGCTTGATGCGCTCGTTCGCGATGCTCTGACTCTGGCTAAAGATCTGCTCATCACTGTTACTGCCTTCAAGGGACAAGATCTCCACTGAGCTGAATCCGATAAACGACAAGACAGCCCTGAGATATGGGGCTAGGAAATCCATGGACTTCATGGTTTGCGCAGACATGACTGCACCGCAAGCGGTCGCGATCACCGCCCGCTTGCCCTTTAACCCCCCCACGAAACCCTGATCCGGATCATAGTTAAAGGTTTGTCCAAAGCGAACCACATGGTCTATCCATGCCTTTAACGTGGATGGAACAGAAAAGTTATACATGGGTACGCTCA
>JARRQF010000560.1:0-5637 GCA_037382065.1 Candidatus Thiodiazotropha sp.
TAGCCGTTACAGAACTTGCAGGATAAATTATTTGTTCGCGGGTAGTACTGGATGTACCACCACCGCTCCACGACCATGAGGCATCTGATATGGGTTGAGGACCAAATTTAACTTTTGCGCCGGCATCAACTGTGACACTTGCCGTTTGTTGCCAATTTCCATCGTCTACCTGTACATACGGGGTAATGGTGGATGGTGTGCATGAATTATCATCGCTGTTTCCATTGCCTGCCAATGAAAACTGCTTGAGAAACTCCCAGCTTGTTCGTGGATCACCAGACAAGTGGCCACCGCCCTGGATTGTACATAGCCCGACTTGCGTCCCACCATCACAGCTGGTGTAGGTTTCACAACCGTTTGAATCCATTCTCGGCGAGCCACTACAGTGGTTAATGGCCGCCCATCGCTTTAGCGTCTCCTTTGCGCCGACGAAGGCCCCATCAGGATAAAATCCAGGGCTGCCATCGTACTTGGCCAATGGATCGTTCGTGCCACGGAATGAAAGGACACTAATCGGCCGCGCTAGGTTGCATTGCTGCCCGTCATAGAGGTCGAAGGAGCTCGACACGACTGCCGCGAAGGCATCTGAAAGGTAGCAGGCGGCACCATAGGACATTCCTCCGCCCTGCGAAAAGCCAGCGGCATAGACACGGTTCTTATCGATGCACCCCTGATCGCCCAAGTCATTAATGATGGCCTTGCTAAAGCTGAGGTCACTGCCACCGAGATGGTAGTCCCAGTTGCCACCAAGACCATCCGGATACGCCACAATGAAGCCCGTGGTCTCCGACTGACTGGCAAAGCCCGACCCGTTCTTCTCCCCTTCGCCATTGCCGCCATGGCCGTGATAATCAACAATAAGTGGTACAGCTGTCGCTCCCGTGTAGCTCCTTGGCACGTGGAGGAAGTAGCTCCGCGTCTGTCCATTCACATCAATCGTGCGCTTACTGTCACCAGGATTCAGCCTGTTCGCGCTGCATCCTGCACTTCCATACCCGGCATCGGCAGCAAACGCAGATCCCATTGGAGCGAAGCATGCCACCAGGGCAGCCAATGCGAGCCAGCCGCTGAACGGACATCAAACCTAGTGGCGCTTCCGCCCAATCAATGCCAAACAAACACCATAAGTGCCGTCCCCCAGCGCTTCTAAATACCGATGACTGCTACCATGAAATGCCCCAAGCAGAAATCTCCTCAGTTAGCAATGGCTACTTGCATACGAGACAATCATTCATTGTCATAATTTTTCCCTGATTCAATGAGAGTTCCAGTTACTGATTCCAGATAACGTAAATTAAAAGTTTTTGTGTCATAAGTGTCAGCAGCAGTTTCAATATGTATCATATCCAGTTACTTGATAACTTTGATATTCATCACAGACTTGGTTTCGACGGATCAATACTTGAGAATCAAAACTTGGGGGCCTTTTGTTTGCTGTGTAGCACTTTCGCCCATTCAACCTAAAAAGATCAGTTGGGCAGCGTAAAGGGTGCGTTTGTGGTGGTACAGGGCAAGGGTTGCTCCTGCACATCCATGTGCCCGCGACACTTGTGCATCCATGCACAGCACGCAACGACGCACAATAGCCCGCTATTCCAAGGCGTTGCAACGCCGCCATGTGCCGCCACAAGCGTGCCATTCACGTTGCAACGTAACTCACCCAGTGGTGTGACCAAGTCCATCGAATAATTTTTAGAAAAATTAACATATTAATCTCAGAATGGAGCAGTCAACTGATTTTTTAGGTTCAATGCGCCCCACAGCTGAGGCAAAATCCGCGCCGCTTACAACAGAAAGGGGTCAGAGTAAATTTACTCTGACCCCATCAAGGTCTCAGACGTCAACAGCGTTCTGGTGACGCTTTAAAATTGTGTGAAGAAATCCCACACTTCTGACTTGGTCCAGGTGGCGTCGCCGCCACCATAGGCTGAGGAGGTCCCATCCACTGGCGCTGGAGTGTGACCGCCGCCATCGAACGCACACCAGCGGACTGGATAGTCGTCCTGGCACCCGTTATAGGAAGTACATACATGCGTTTGGCTCCCCCTACCCGGCTCTGGCGGGCTCTGGGGGCTACAACCATTCTTGCTGACAAATGTATCGCGCATCGCACGCCCACCAGCAATATTGCAGGTAGAATCACCTATGCCGTGAATGCCAATGTATGGAATTGGTTTTGAGCCGTCGCTACATCCGCTAAGCACTGCGCCAGCGTAGACCGCTGCCCCTCGGAATACGTCTGCCCGATCACAGGCGATGGCGTATGTCATCCCAGCTCCGTAGCTAAACCCCATGGAGAAGAGCCGCGACTTATCAACGCACAGGTTGTCCTCAATCTGAGCCGTCATATCGTCTACAAAGGTGAGGTCCTGGCCGCCGGAATTGGCCCAACCGTTACCTAGACCCTGAGGCGCCACAAAAATCATCTTGTGATCGCGGCTGTTATCTGCCTTTTCCCTAAGTCCATAGTAGGACCATGTATATCCACTGGATCCGCCACCATCAACATCCTGCATGGTGCCACCGAACCAGTGAAACGCGAAGACCAGTGGGTAGGGATGGTTACTATCATAATCATCGGGAACCCGTACAATGAAGTTGCGGTTCTGACCATTCACTCGAATGGTATGCTCACCACTGCTCAGGGTTGCATTCTTGCCGCAGCCAGCTGAAGGGATGACATCCCCTGGCACTGGGTTTGGATTCGGCATCGGGTTTGGGTTTGGATTTGGCATCGGATTCGGATTCTGGGCATCACCTACCTTTACAAAGGACCACTGTTGATTTGACCCTCCCCACCATCCATAAAGCTTGACCTCGCCTCCTGCCTTTGTGTTCATTTCCCAACCCTCCCCACCATCCATAAAGCTTGACCTCGCCTCCTGCCTTTGTGTTCATTTCCCAAACGTCGACCACCTTATCGCTTAAGGCCGAAGTAACGGAATAGACGCCATTGCCAACATCCTTAATACGCCAGCGTTGATTTTGCCCACCGGTATAGGTCCCTTGACGCAATTCGGCGCCATCATTGGCACTCCCTTCGGATACCTCCACTGCCTTACCGCTGTGGGCTGCGCGAATGGAATAGGTGCCATCCCCCAGCGCCTCAACGTCAAACTGTTGGTTTGCTTGGCCGTTACCAGGGTATTGGATGACATCCGTACCATCGTCCATCCGTGCACCGTAAACATCCAAATAGAGACCACTTGACGAAGATACGATGTTATATCTGCCGTTTTCAATTGCCTGGGCAGTTGGAGCCGGGTTCGGGTTCGGGTTCGGGTTTGGAACCGGATTCGGGTTTGGATTTGGAACCGGGTTTGGGTTCGGGTTCGGATTTGGATCCGGGTTCGGATTTGAGTTCGAATCCTGATTTACATTAACGGTAAAATTCTGAGTGCTTTGTTCACCGCAGTTATTTGTATAGGTGGCTGTAGCCGTTACGGAACTTGTAGGATGAATTGTTTGTTCGCGGGTAGTACTGGATGTGCCACCACCGCTCCACGACCATGAGGCTTGCACCGGCATCAACTGTGACACTTGCCGTTTGTTGCCAATCTCCATCGTCTACCTGTACATATGGGGTAATGGTGGTTGGTGTGCATGAATTAGGCTGTGAATTAGACTGTGAATTAGACTGGTACCACCATTCAAAAGCGGCTTGTGCACCTTGCTTTGAATTCAAGTTAGCATCTTTAGGCCGTGCATTATCAACATCAATCAGGTCTCCTATAAATCCAATCATATAAGAAACGTTACCCTCCTTTTCCATGTTGGCCTTTAGGGTATTGCCATAGCTTGCTGTACTACCTGCGACAAGTCCATCATTTTCCGGAAACCAGAAATTCTCAGTAATAATCATTGGCCACTTATCTGTAGCCGGTTTGTAATTTCTCTCCCATAACCTGTTATGACAATCGGCATTATCGTAACAACCGCCATAAGCTGGATAATAGTGTGCTGCAATACCGCAATTGGTACATGTAAATGGAAACTCTGCATGTTGTTGAGGTGAACCCTGCCACTCAAGAGTCGGTACCCATATAACATTATTTGCACCTGTCTCCCGGATTCCATCAATGACGGGCTGAATCCAGTCTCTAAATGCGCTGAAGTATTTTGCCTCACCATGGCCCCAGTCACCATTGCCAGGAGAGGATTCAATATCAACCGGCTCGTTTAGAAGCTCGAACATGATATTATCGGCATTCTTTACTCCTGGAGCGGCGGCTAGGGTATTCCAGAACGCATGCAAGCGTGAGTGTTCTGCTATTTTTTTATTGGGTGTGGTAACTGGACCGGTTGCACTAATTACCAAATAAAGGCCACGAGACTTTAGGTGGTTGGCGTAAGGCACAATATAGTTCTGTATCCAGGCATCGAATTGCGTCCGGTCAACGAGTCCTGCTTCGTGTGTCCAGCCGCCAATTCCATCGAGATTGATACGTACAAAGGAGGCATACCACCCATGGTCTTTACCATATCTTGGGCTGGGGTCGCTCATAAGATCTGCGGTTTCATTAAAAAAGTTCAGCATGCCCGCAACATCATCCGGATTGGTCCAATCTGAGCATCCATCCCCCACGTAAAGTTACATTTTCTCCATTAGGGTTTTTCAGATAACGACCCTCCACATGTAACATAGGGGTTGGCATCCCCAGCCATGCAAAGGCATTGACAGGAAAAATCACTGCTATCATTAATAAAATAAGTAATTTGTTTTTCATAATATACACCCTGCACTAAACTTACTATTTCACAACATATGATGGGCCTATGCCCCACGCATAACTGCATGAGTTTATTGGGTTTCTCCGTTTCCCAAAAGCGCCGATTAAAGCGGCAGCTGAATTTATTCAGATAGTTCTGTCAATACCGATGACGGGTACCATGAAACGTTCCGAGCAGAAATCTCTTCAGATTGGCGATGGTTACACCCTAGGCAACCACTTATTGGCATAATTTTTCCCTGATTTAATGGGATTTCCAATTTACTGATTCCAGATAACGTAAGTAAAAAGTTTTTGTGTTATCAGTATTAGTTTCAGTTCCAATATGTATCATATAAGGTAGGTTGATAACTTTGACGTTCATCACAGAGTTGGTTTCGAGTGCATCAGTCGTTCCCTGATGATCCCAGGGCAATCGCACTCCGTTGATCTTATGGGACTCGTCAAGATACCCACTCAATCTCAGAAAGCGGCTGGAATTCTGCCCCACCATTAAGGGATGAAATGTAGGATGTGGTGAGGTACGAACCGCATCATGGATGTGCAGGAGCGACCCTTGCCCTGCACCACCACAAGCGCACTCTTCACGCTGTCCAACTGATCTTTTTAGGTTAAATCTTGGGATCAATACGAGCGAATTCTGACCTTTGCATAGATCATCGCAGGCGTGTTCACCTAGAAACCTGCTATTAGAATGGAGCGTTTAGCTGTGGTCTCTAGTGTGGTGCTTCATACAAATTGACGATTATAGAAGCCTGCTCAGGCCAGGAGACAAGGCGCAATGCGCAGGGAATGGCTCGCCCTTTTCAACCTAAAAAAATCAGTTGACCGCTCCATTTTAATAACAGGTTTCTGATTTTGATGAAAATAGCTTCGATAGCCATGGTCACCTACTGGGTGAATCACG
>JARRQF010000561.1:0-2765 GCA_037382065.1 Candidatus Thiodiazotropha sp.
CATGGGATTGACTGTTGACGGCCAACGACAGCATTGTGTTCCTTGGCATAAAGATATCAAGAATTTGCTTAGTGTCCACACCGGCCATACTGCTTCTCCGGACGCGAAAATATTCTTAATGAATGTGCCTGATTAAGTTGCTCCAATCTGTGTTAACTTGCAAGACTTCATCCTGTAGCTTTTGGGCAAAATATGATCATTGACACAGATTATTTAATTAAACAATTAAAATACTGGGGTTTCGTGTTTGGAGCACTCGGATTAGTGCTTCATCACATACGGCAGAAGACAACGCTCAGTCGTACCTTTACTCACAGGAATCGTCTGATTGTCTTCCCCTGTTTTGTATCGAACCTGTACGTACTTGTGATTACAGGGGTGGTACTAACCATACTGCCCTATTTCTTTACAATCTGAGCAATACCGGGAAGTGACTCATATCACCTCATCCCAGGCTCCGCGTGGGAACGATGGGTATTCCGGTCCGGCGCCCCCTCTTTCCGGCACTATCCATTTACAAAGGTAATTACTCAGGTCAGGATTTGACAGTTTCCAGATTCGTAGGGCGACATGGATAACTCAGGATTGGTGTGATTGCAGAGCTCATCGTATCGACACCCAATTGGGCATGCCGCTGGTAGACCTTCATCTCGGGAGGGGGCAGGGGTTTCTTCTTGAGCAGGATGCGCCCGGGTATCTGCTGGTGACCGAGGTCGTGGAACAGAGCCCCGAGACCCAGGACACGCAGTTGTTCGTCACTCAACCCCAGTTTGCGGTCGGAATCCGCAGCTAGGGTGGACTTGACGGCCGTCGCGCACCCAGGAAGGGGTTTAACTTAACATTGCATAATTCATTATATTTTTATCGACGCCAAATCAACATCGGCTTAGAGCTTTCACTCGCTTGAGTCACCATAATTAAATCAAACCCCTTACCAAAAGCAGTACTAATATACCAGTCCAAACGCAGCAAAAGATCCTCAATACCATCCCGATCAAAATCACCGCGAGCCATCACGATATATTTCACCACAAGATCGCCGGACAAGGACAACTCAACTCCCCCCTCATCAAGCGACAATACTTACTCCAATTTTTTCTCAACAGCCATTCGTACACTAGATTTCAAAGCCATAAACATATTCCACGATTGTAAGGTATCACTCAATGCATGCATAAAGAGGCCACTCTCTTTATCTTTGATCGCCACCTGAAAGTTATTAATAAAACTCCGCTCACTCATGCTTTGCACGCTATGCGTCATCACCCAAAACTCATACGCTTTGGTCTGAGTAAATCTTATCATTCCTCCCGGCCTGTGCTTCATATCCGTTAATGTAATCTCACCACTTTTCGACTGGTCATCGATTTGATCGAAACTAGAAAAAGCAACGGTGCATTGTAGATCCAGCGAGATAACATCCGCATAGAGAGGGGCAGCGAGGTAAAGTGTTAAAAGTCCGAAAAAAAGGGCTAGTTTGGACATGAAAGGCGATCACTTAGGTAAGTGCTGAATTCCGAGAAGGTCATCTGTTTGCTCAATGCATGACAATAGTGATAATCCGCATTGCTTAATTTGGCCTTGACCATCGATTCCAGTACGAAGGTGTTAACAAAAAGCAAAAGGAGCAAGGCGCCCAAGCCTCTGCTGAGCCACTGTTTTGTCCTGTCCTTCCAATCAAAGAGGGACAGTGCATGAATGACCGGGACCAAAGCTACAAGCGCGTAGAGGCCAAAATAGGCTTGCATCGAAATCTGATCAACCCTGTTTTCGATCTGCTCTCCTATCTGCTCCCATGTATCGAACACGTAGTAGCAGGCATAAAGCGCGGAGACATCAAGGATGCCCAGAACGAAGTGGGCGGTGGCTTTGTTCATCCTTTAGTAGAAAATACCTTGCCCAACGGGTAACCCATTTTCAATTTGCCAGTTTAAATGGCGTTCCACCTGATTGAGTTGCCGACCGAATTCACCGAAGGTGCTGTCATAGGCCTTGTCGATCGCTTTGACCAAAGCGTCGGTAATGCCAAATTTACTATCCAGCGCATCAAGGGCATATGCAGTAACTAAACCGACGGCTATCGCGACAATTATAGGACCGACCACAATCGTTGTTGCGGCGGTGGTAGCAGTTGCCGCAATGGAGGCAACCGCAGAAGCTATACCCACCTTCGCCAAGTCGGTTGCCGTGGTACCAAGCAAGTCGCTCATGGTCTGCCTGTCACTGAGCAGATAGTTTAAGATGTTGAGTGGAACGACTAGAAATATCGTCAATCGCGCCCCTGAAACGATAGCCTTGTTAGCACCCAACTTACCAACAGCCATATCAACAACCTTTGGAGTCGTTGCCAGATACCGTGTTCCGGTAAAGATCGACCTGGCTCCAGGGCTCCCCTTAAAAACGATATACTGTTTGCCTTCGACCGTTTTCAGCACGGCTCTGCCCTTCCATCCCATGTCATCGATCAGTTTCGTCGCAACATTGGCATCTAGCACGGCAGAGACATAGTTGGCGCCAAAACGGGCGGCTTCGCCAACCACTTGAGCAATCTCTTTACCCGTTGTGTTTTCCCAAGCCTTGATGAGATCGGCGGTCGAGAGAATATCGAGGATCTGTGTGTTTTGCCTGACTTTTTGTCTGACAGTTGAACGAACTGACATATGGCACTCCATTATTACCAGCGTTTTTCCTTATTGGCATTATCCTGATTTCTGATTAATTTTCACTATTTTGTTTATGCCGCAAAATTTCAGGGATTTGTTGAA
>JARRQF010000562.1:0-2682 GCA_037382065.1 Candidatus Thiodiazotropha sp.
GTTATGCCCATGAGAAATAATGCAGAGTGTCACTATGGAAGCTGATGATGGAAAAAGAGCAAATAGCGGCGTTGTTTGCTCATTGCTTGAAATAGAAAATGGAAAGTATCGCCTAGTTCTTGATGATGTATCAAATTCGCAAGAAACAACTAAAGGCACATGGCGTCATGAAGTTGTATTTACATGGAAGGAATACGATAAAAATGAAATAGAGGACTATGAGCTGTCAGAAAAAGAATTAGCTGAAATCGGGTTTAATCTTTTGGCTAGGTTGGTGGCGCATAAAAGCCATCCATATAAGTAGGCTTATGGGAAGTCAAAGCATAACAAGGCAATTTCACACGGATGCCTCGCTGTCGCTCGGCCCCGGTGAATTGTGGCGTTATACGAAGTAGGGGAAAATAGTGGCCCGATTACCTGACGCAAGAGTTGGAGATGTTCTTGAAATAAAAGGGCGGAAAATACCGTTTAGCCTTTACCCCACGGTACGAACCAATAGAAGGTATGGGTTACAGTCAAAGATGTTTGCAGCAAACCCTTGGAGTGTCATTAACCAAAGCATTCAAAATAACTGCCCTGATGACGCAAAGAGACAGGCTCTTGCATTTATTGAACAAGCTGAGGATTTTTATAAAAGCTCTCAAGCATCTACTATAGTCGCGGCTAAGCCACTATTGATTTATTATTGCTTTCTTAATTTAGCAAAGTCTTACGTTCTCCATAAAGGCGTAAGAACTGAATATGGATCGGCATACCACGGTCTTGCTGAAAGAGTGAGAACGAATGGGCGAGAATTCTATAATTCATTTCTCAATGCGAATCAAAGCACTAATCCTGGCAAGCCAAACATATTTGATGATTTCATGCTGGCTCTTACCGGTTTAGGGCTTCCAGTAAATAACAAAGAATACGAGCTATCACATCTATTAGGGCAATTACTGCAAGGGCACAGGATGTGGTGCGATGGATCTCGAAGAAAAGAACGATTCATAGAAATTAATCGCGCAAAATTTATGTGTGATGCCGTCAATAAAAACATATGGATGGAACTTGAGTTATTCGCAGACGACCTGTCTCGGTTCGATATTTCACGAAAGGCTCTTTTGAGCGAGTCAGGGCTAGACGGTCTGTTTAAAGAAGTTAAGTCAGAGCTCACTGAAGGTGAACGAAAAATACTTCGATTTGAACAAGTGGACGTGATTCATTACACCGATCGCCCATCTGATGAACTAAGAAATCTGGTGGAGAGTGTTCGATTTAAGGTGTGGGCTACGATAATGCGTATCCCCCCGTACCGAAAGTATTATCTCTACTTGTGTCCAGCCAGCGAGCAGAATGACCTATTACCTCAGATTCTTTCTATATGGGGCGTATTCTATTATCTAGGGTCTGTTACTCGTTACAGGCCCCAATATTTTGACGAACTGCTGGCTGGTCGTTTTGGTGGGCATATTCAGGAAATTGTGTCAAATTTGCCACAGCAGTTTCTTTATTACATGGCAAGTGAATTCTCGAATCGTGAGATTGCTCATGCGCCGCTCGTATAACAATGCGCTCGTGTGGGACGCCGCGTAGCGGCTTGCGCCCCACAGCTTAGTCGTTATGCATCAAGATTGAAATGAAGAAATTAATCGTACTTATCGTTGGGTTGTTAGTTGGTATCTCTTCAATGGCACAGGAACAAATAGACTTTAAAGTCGATATCCCAGAGCACTGGAAGTTGGTAACGTTTTCCGAGGAAGAGAATTTATGGGTATATGAATCTAGTGACGAGAATTAGTGACGAGAATCATAGACTCACAGTTTCAGTTCTTTATTACTCTGAAGAACCAACTCATATCCAGCAAAGGCAATTCTCGGGCGACTTCCTAAATACAAGACAAGGACAATCTTCAAAAATTGCGAGAGACATAAAGTTTAGCGAAACAGAAACCAAAGAGTACCAAACAGCGTGGGTAGCAAAATTTAGTGAATTCTCTTCTAATGGAAGAATCGCCACTACTAAAGCCATTTCATCTAAAGTCGGCATCGCCAACTTTTATCTAGAGTCATTTTCTACCGAAGAGGTCCACGAAAATATAAGCAAAACAATATTATCAACAACGGGGTTCTCTAGCTAAATGCATAACAATTGGGTCAAGATCGCTCCCGTTGGTCGCTGGGACCTCCGCTTCGCTGCGGCCCCTTACCCAAGGCGTTAGGCTTTCAAGGGAAGAAAAGTGAACATCACCCTAATATTGCGAATATTATCCTTACTTCTGTTGGTTTCAGTGCTGTTAGGGATGGTAGCTTCTAATACAGTATTTAGTGAAAGTCTTAACTTTTTTACCTATTTCATATTCACATATTTAGCACTCAGTTTTATTTTACTCACCGCTTCCTTATATGTACTTAAAACAATGAATAAGCCAAAATCATATAAAAGCACATGGTCTTGGGTAATTATAATTGGCTTCGTGTGTGGTATTTTCGTCTTTGTTTTTCCTGTGTTCGCATTTGTAGGTACGGCAAATGATAAGCTGGCTCATACGTAAGCCTAACAAGCACATCAAGATCGTTCGCTGTCGCTCACTGGGACGCCGCAAACAGCGCGGCGCCCCTTATGTAAAACTACATGGACTCCCCCTGTGTCAAGCGTAAGCATTGTTGTCGAATAAGGTATGAGACTGCAGCTCTACATTC
>JARRQF010000563.1:0-2702 GCA_037382065.1 Candidatus Thiodiazotropha sp.
TGCCGATTTTTTTGAAATTTTTGGCTGTTTGGGGTGTTAATCCCGTATGGCCGACCACCGGAATATTGTTGGCTACCAGATGGTTGATAACATTTGTTTTGGGTCCTTCAAGCTTAACACTGTCCGCACCTGCGGCAATAAGCCGTTGGGCGTTGATTAACGCAGTATCAGGGTCTTTATCCGCGCGATACGGTAGATCCCCGATGATATGCGTATTTTTGGCGCCGCGCCGAACAGCGCCAACATGGTACTCCATATGTTCTACAGTCACGTCCCTAGTGCTATTAAATCCCATTTCAACCATTCCAACTGTATCACCAACAAGAATCACAGGTACTTCTGCCTCTTCAATGCATCTCGCAACCGGACAGGTGTAAGCTGTAAGCATCGCAATGGGCTTGACTCCTTTCATATGTACAAAATCATCAGAATGCATTTTCATAACTTGTCTCCTTTGTTTCCCTTGAGTGAGTTAACGCCGCAAATCACCGGAAAATTGGAGCAACGAGAGGCTTGTGCATTCATAGCAAAAACGAATGTTGCGGAAATTTGTCCGAGTGAATTTGCTTTGTTATGCCTCTTCTTTCCACTTTCCAGTACTAGAATACATAAGCAGCCTATCATGAGCCTCTTTAAGCCTCTCATGTTGGATGGTTCGCATTCTATTATTTAAGATCTCCGTATACTCCCTAGCTTTTACCCTCGCAATTGCGTCACACTCAATCGCCATCAAAGATTTAACATGACCTTCCGCAAGAGTAACAATGGGTTATGTATCATCACTCTTCAGCAGTTTATCGAGAGCAGTGAGCCTTTCGATAGCATTGGATAGATAGCTAAGCGCATTCTGTTTAGGAATGGTTTTATCTTCAGACAAGATTAACTCTTGCTGCGCTAATGCGTGAGTTGTGTGGTCATGTGGATATGCATGATAAGCAGTTAAAATATGATCATAGGCCGATTTCTGATCGCCGAAGCTCCTTTCAGCAAGCCTATCCAGATGATCATGGGGTCGGACCATCACAACCCACTGAACCCAGATCACTTTCATCCCAAAATAGACCGATTTGAAGGCTTAAACAGTCCATTTAAACACCAAAAACGGCACTGTAAGACCCAATGGCTTCTGAATAGCAGTGTCGATTTACTTTACCCCCCTTAAAGCAGCCATTTTGCCACCAAAATAGGCGCTTTAAGGGTTTTCAACGGGTTGCTGTGGTCCGACCCCTTCACTGCCTCTCGGCATCACAGCTTTGCAGCACCTCGAAGCTTCTCGGCCATGGCAGCCGCTCGTCTCTCGCGAGTGGCTTGTTTTTTTGCTGCGCGAATGTGTTCACAAGCGTCCCTGCGCTCCCTCTCAGAAAGGGCCAACCACGCAACTTCCAGGCCGTTGCGCTTCAAAAAGATAGTCTTTAACTCTTGCGGTGTTGATGTGTCTGCGAGTCGAATGTTGAGCGAGACAGGGTCACCGACACCCAAGCTTGCGACCTTACAGAAAGGAGATGTGAATTCCACAAACCAGTCGACTGTACCTTTACCCCAGGCTTTAAGCGTACGACGCCCAAACGGAATGCCATTTGCTGTACCTTCGATAACAGTCGTACCAGACAGATCCCAAGGCTGCACGCACCGACTCGGTATCACTACATACACCGGAAGGCGTGGGTCTTTGCGTTGAAGCTGCGTAGATACTTCCACTTCAGGTTGATTTTTCATAATGCCTATCAGTTATATTAACGAGACCCCTTGTCTCGTTATGCATTTTTAGCGCAATTATTCATTCAAGAGCCTCTTTGCTTTTGACTCTAGCTGCTCCGATTTTTCGATCAGATCTTTGATTGCCCCATCATCTGCATCAGCAGCCAGCAATAGTGCCGGCAGGTTGGAAAAATAGAACAGCTCTCTCAGATATTCGTATTTCTCTTTCCCTTTGGTGTGCTGATAGAACGTGCCAAGGCTCTTGAATGGTTTAATGCGTTTGCTCAGAGCCTCCCATATCGCCTTTTTGCTCTTTCGATCAAACAACTTCATCAAGACTGGCAACTGCCGCTCTACGGATAGCTCTACTGCTACTTTCTGAGTCCTTCTTGATTCTTCTTGTAGTTTCTGCGCCTCATCAAATTTTTCCTTATCAACCCATCTATGAGATTCTTCGTACAATCCTGATCGATAGTACCCATAGGTATACAAGGAATAGCGATTCCTGCATTCAGGGCAATCCATCTTCCAGTGTGATTCAAATCGGCCCCAATCGTCACTCCTGTCTACGATTGTAAAGGTGCCTTTCCCACATGGACACGGACGTTTGGTCTCTGTTGATTCCCAGCTCATGCGGTTACCTGTTCTGCGCTACCGCCGCTGTATGGGGCATTTTTGTGTAGTGGAGTTTTGGGGTAAAGTGGCGAAGCCACCCCAAAACGGAACGAAGCAAAAAGTGTCCCTATGACAGCTTTGTTATGGCTTTGGTAGACACGCTTTGACATTATTTACCCAACTCTCAGATTCATTTGATAACTTAGCAACTTCTTCTAGCTCTGAACTTGCTGTATTCACAATTTCGAGCGACTTCAGGACACTAGCTAAACTACTAGAACTTTCACTCCCAGAGTAATGGTGGTAATTCCATGAAGTTCGCACTAACCATTTTATATTTACTCTCTCGACTGCACCCCATAATTTTGAGTCTAAAAAACTGGCAAAAT
>JARRQF010000564.1:0-2532 GCA_037382065.1 Candidatus Thiodiazotropha sp.
GAACCAGCGACTCCAGGTCAATCTCTACGCCAACTGGATCTATCCGGACACCCATTCTAACGAAGTGCAAACATGGGTGTCTGGATAATATCTGCTTTACTTATGGTGTAATATATATTTACCGCCAGTTCAATGAAGGAGCACAAAGACATGGATACGACCCCCTCTAATACTCTATCACACTTTATTCATCCCTTCCTGACATTAATCTCAGATTCTCCAGAGTTGATTTGAGACTTGATTTAAAATTACTTTCACTACACTTTACACTACAAAAGGAGTGATAAAAAATGCACCGCAGAAATCTATGCTTGAGAAAAATCACTTTGGGTTTGATCGTTGCAATGACAGGAGAAGCGTCACAAGCAATAGAGCCAAATGATCCGCTTTTTAGCAGCACATATATGTATCCATCCTACTACCAATGGGGCATGAGAACCCTAAATATGGAAGAAGCTTGGAACTATGCAAGAGGACATGCTTATCTAGCGCCCCTCGATGCTGGGATACAAACAAATCACCCAGATCTTCAAAATAATTTCCGCGCACAATTTTCACGAAAATTCGCTCCCCATGAAGACCTAATATCTGAAAATGTTGATGAGCTACCCACCACTGGATTATCCACTGGACATGGCACTCATGTTTCCGGAATACTTGCGGCATCTTCCAACAATCAAATTGGTGTAGTAGGAACGTGTTGGGATTGCAGCCTTATGATTGGGAAAATTACTGGGGTACTTGGTAATAGTAGCAAATATGAGTACCGAACCATTGCAAATGGTTTGGATTGGATGATAAAAACTGGTGCCCAAGTAGTCAACATGAGTTTTGGCAGTAGTTTATCTGATGTTTTTGGTACCGATGATTTTTCTAACTGTAGCGAAGTTATTACTTTTTATCGGAATACCGAATATAGCACGGAGCAAAAGAAAACTCATGCTCTTAGATGGTGTGAGGCACTTGATCGCGCTGAAGAGTTCGATGTGGTACTAGTGGCTGCAGCAGGCAACGAAAGCGATCAAAACATTGATTTCCCTGCCTCCGATGATCGCGTAATTGCTGTAGGTGCAATTGACTTCTCGGGCAATGTGTCTGCGTGGTCTTCCGATGGACCAGAAAAGGACCTTGTAGCACCTGGCATCAATCAATCCCTTACTCAAGAGAGACCAGATCAAAGAATCATTGACAAAGCATTCCAGCAATAGAGATTTAACAAATGACAGAAATGTCTATGGATATGGGATACCCGATGCTGCAGCTTCAGTAAAAGATGTGCTTGGAAAATCGAACAGCCTGCAATTGGTCAACCGAGTGACGCCGCTATTCAGTTTTACGAGCAGCACCGCACTGGATTCTTTTTATACTACATCGCCGCAGATGGCTATGGCTGCGATGTATGGCGCCATGCAGCCCCAACCTTCGGCAGGCACAGTTAACTGGGTATCAATCGGGGCCGATACACCGGGTTATAGATCTTTCCCTAAACCCGGGTTTTGGTGGTCAGAAGTGCCCAAAGCTAACGCATACATCATGACGACACATCGCAATCCATTCATCGTAGGGGCTGAACTGGATCCGCTGTATAGACTATCCCGTCAAAGAACTCATGGTTCCAATAATAAAAATGTCGACCACACTTACACAACAAGCCAGTATGAAATGAATTCATATGTAGCCGACGATTATCAACTTGACGGTATTGAAGGATATATCTTCCCTTACCAAGAAACGGGGACGGTCAGACTCTATAGAAGATACAATCCTACTCGTGACGACCATGCGATATTTCCCGAAAGCATGCTTTCTTATATGAACTCGCAAGGGTACACACAAAATGGCAAGTTGCTTGGCTACGTTTATCCTAATCAGGACAGTGACTGGGACGGCTTGGTCGACGGTTTTGAAATGGTGGTAGGTACCAGCATCTCTGATAGAGACAGTGATGACGAAGGCGTAACAGACGGAGACGAAGTTAACAAATACCCCTATGGAGACCCGCTGGTACCCTAAATTAACAAAACAGACAGAAGTGATCTAACTTAGCGTCATCCCCGGTTTTACCAGGGATGATTTGATAAACAAAGACTTCTGATCGGCGAGAGTTCGAAGCTATTTGGGGCTAAGCTGATCTTCCCGCAAATTTGGGGTGAACATCCGCCGACTCGATATCTACCGGCCGTCCCTCTTTGTTCACCATGGGCTGCCGGATCGCATGTTCGTACTGCTTATAATTAAATCTACCTTGTCATGATGTTTCTACTCGTTTTGAATCGGTTGCGTGATCTTATGTTTTACTGAGCTAATACCGTTGTCGTGCTCTTGATGAATCAATTGCCGCTTGTCGTTTCCGGTGGCGTTCTTCCATAAGCGCCAATACGTCCTGCTCATTGTTTTGTCTTGAAGGCAACGTAGTTGCCAAAAGTATCTGTATGTCATAACAACTAAACCCTATCGTCGCATAAAACCTGCTAATATTGATCAAGCAGCTTTCTCTAGCCGATCCAGATAATGCAACAACTAGTTTTGTGC
>JARRQF010000565.1:0-3627 GCA_037382065.1 Candidatus Thiodiazotropha sp.
CTTACGCCCTTGCCGTCGGCTAGTACTTTTTGAGTGGTCTATAGTAATGACGACTCTCCAGACAATGTACAGGGGACTTGCACCCCATAAGATCATGCCCATGCCGGGCACACACAAAATATTACAGCGGATAAGCCGCTGAATACAGCATTATGTGCGTGGAAAACAAACTGAATTTACTCAAGGAGAAATTAAATGGCTACATATGTACCGATAATAATTTGGGTGGTTAGCACGATCATTTGTCACTACATTGCTCAATCTAGGAATGTAAACCCTAGTATTATTCAGAGATTGATCGCTGTTATTTTAGGCCCCTTTGCAATTCCATTAACGTTTTTAGTAAAACCACAAGAAAGACAGAAAATAAGTTAAAACACAATTGCAAATCTAAATTTATCAACAAATATAAATTCGTATTATTGCTAAGCTTTAAAACAGCATTCATGCTGATAGAAAGTCATAGAAATTACGAAGGTGCACATAACGAACAAAGATAAGTCGTGCGCCAGCCGCGACTTTATCCAGTTGTTGAACAAGCCCGGCCCGCAACACCTTATATAAAAGCAGATATATAGATTTGAAAAATAGGCATTAACGCCATCCTCTCGTGATTAGAGTACGATGTAAAGCTTTTCTATGACGAAATGGATGATCTTATCTCAGAAAAGCTCCAGTTCTTTGATTATCATCCAAGTAATAATACAGAAAATAGACTCAAGGGCATTGAGTTTGAGGTTGATTACAACGTGCAGGGAGGTTTTCTTCCTGATTTTTTTAATAGTATAAAATTGCATGCAAATTATGCTTACCTAGAGTCCGATACCAACAATTTCTATGAGCGATCTTTGTATGCAAGACATACTGGAGCGCTGTATTCATTATTCTATTTTCCAAATAATATCCACATTTCTCTTGCATACTACGGCAACAGCAAGATGAACGGTGAGTCTTTTGACGGATATGAACTTGGTGGCGAAACCGTAAACGAAACTTTCAACGTTCAGAATAATTACGATAAAACGACCAGCCTTTATCTGACAGCAAGGTATACATTTTAAGGATGATAAAACGAAAACCGATTTTTGGCGTAATAATCGCGTGTAGTTCAATCGCGAGTGCAAACGAACCAATGCTAGAATTTGAAGCCGGATATGTCGTGAATGGGCAATCCGAACTTCAGCCGTCTGGGTTGGCCGTATGCGATGGCAAGATGGTATTTGTTTCCGATAAGCATGAAAATGAGATATACCAGCTAACGCTCGATCAAGAGGGAGTAGCTACAGCAGAAACGTGGAAGACGATCGCTGATATACCCGAACCACCTAAACAAAAGTTCGAATGGTGGATGGAGATCAAACGCTTCCTTGCAGAACTGTTTGGCTTTTCCGGTGGTGCGGACTGGGAAGGAATCGCGTGTGATGATAAGGGAAATGTCTTTTTGGCCAGTGAGTATTACTTTTCTGTTCTGAAAATCGACGCTTCAGGAAAGAAAGAATGGTTGGTAGATAACCTGTATAAAAAGGGATATGAAGAAGGCCTCTTCCAAAAGGATAACGCGTATGTAGAGGGGGTAACGGCTAACGACGGTGGACTTCTGTTGGCTGCTGAAAGGGAGCCACGAGGGTTCGTTTCGGTTAATGATGGTTCGATGACTTTCTATGTTCAGCCTGGGCCTCAGCTTTCCGCTGAGAGCCTGCCCTATGATTTTACTGGCCTAGATATTTACCACCAGAAGATAATTGTCCTTGAAAGAAATCACTATAAAGTGTGCGAGATCTCCAAGGAGTATGGGGAAAATATGTGCTACACATTTAAAGACATTGCTATGTCACTAGAGTGGGGGTACAAAACAGGGAAGTATGGGCTAGCCGAAGGGTTGGCAGTAGTTGGCGATTCGTTATGGATAATTGTCGATAATAACGGTGATACCAGAAAGGCAAATCCTGACGACACGCGATCGACAATCTTGAAGTTCAAAAATCCATTTTAAGTTCACTCTATGATTACGGGCGCCATTAGAATGGACAGTCGATGTCGGTCATAGAAAGCGAGAGAGGAAAATGGCCTCCTTTGATCCGGCAAGTTCTATAAGGAGGACAATATGAGAGGGCGGCAAACCTAAGCTTACGTTAATCATTATTGAAAATATCGCGTTGTTTTTTCGTCGAAGTACCGCGCGAAATCAATTTTCTGGGCCCTGAGGAAGGATATTGGAGATATTTTTCGGGAAATATCTCGTCAGCAAGTTGTTGGTGTTGGTCGAAGGGAACGCGAAGAAAAGCGCCAAGAGCAGTTGAGATTAGACGGACTCGGACAATAGCCCCCTCTGGGGGCTTTCACCATGCTACTCGCTCTGCAGGTAGTCTTTAATTTATACACCTATATATTAAAATTGTTGACAGTACCAAATGCATCGCTAATTAAATCATTTCCAGAAAGTTTTGTGAAATTAAGTATTTACTCCGCATACTTTAAGCTGTATGCCTGCTTATGCACTCTTTTCTGTATGGATTTTAACCAGCTTAAGAAAAGGAAATGAGGGAAAGGAATGAAATTAGCGCTGCACGAATTTCTGCAACATCTCGTTTTTGATATGCCACCGAAAGGTATCGAGACCCAGCCAAACGACACCCGCAACTTCAGTTAAGGGTATTGACGGCACCGACCAGTCCTTTAAATTGATTCTCGAACTTTTGTGTCATGGTGAGCCAGTTTTTCGGGTCGATCCGCAATCGCTCCAGCATTGGAGGTTGCTCACTAGAAATAAAGCCTCGCTTATTTTCTAAGATCGCCCTACCCGTCCAATCAAGCAGCTCAATGTAATCGGTCAAACGAAAGGGTAAGCCCTTGGGCATTTCATCACGAGGATTGCCAACAAATGGGTGTAGATGAGCGGGCTGTCCGGTATGGTCATTATCATCAAGGTTAATACTGCGTTTTAGCTCAGCCACTCGGTCCGATATTGAAGTGAATTCAGATTGTTCAGGTGTCTCTGCGATACCTGATCGAATAGGATTAAGCTCAATATAGGTAAGACAGATCGCCAGGGCCTTCTCGTCTAATATCGCTTGGGATTTGTAACGGCCCTCCCAGAAGCGACCGGTACAACCATCATCCTTGTTGGCCTGACGTGCGATGGGTTCATTGAGGCAGCGCATGAACCAACTAATATCCATCAGTTGAGCACGCCAACGTGTAATCAGTTCATTCACAGCATGATATTCAGCTGGTGATAATGGCTCTCCATTAATAAATCGATGCGAGAGTAACGAACCGTTAAACAACTGATGCCAACGTTTAACCACTTCTTGTGGCTCCCAGCTCTCAGCTGTTTTCTGATCGATAAATAATAGCGTGTGGACGTGATTTGACATGACGGCATAGCCGACGAGGTTCTCAAGTTGTTACTGTAATAAAGAATTTTCTGCCATATAAAACAAGAATGAAAAGCTGAGGGCTATGATGTAGCTTATTCATATTTAGAGTTTTCTCGCTTACTGGCTGGCAACTGCAGGCAACAAGCATTCATCTATGCAGATAGAGAATAATATGAGAATATTGAGCGCTCCATGGAATGGAGAACGCTATGCCTCAAGCCGCGATCACGGACCGATCGCCACTCAG
>JARRQF010000566.1:0-3957 GCA_037382065.1 Candidatus Thiodiazotropha sp.
CTCAAAAAGGCTTGTAAGCAATTAGGTTATCGCAGAACCCCTAATCTGGCTGCTTGCCAGCGGTTATTGATGTAACAACTTCTAAATTCCCACTTCTGCTCAACAAATCGGCACAGCCGAGGGTTGGCTATGCTTGTAAATCTGAAAATCACTAGGTTAATCACAAAATTTCTGAATTTTTGTTCAAAATCAGACCAAAACTTGGGTTGCACAAGTCAACTACGATGATAGATGCGGCTTAAGTCCTAAGCGATTATCCATGTATGTAAATTTATGGGTGGATGTCCAGATTATCAAGATTATCATTTCACAGATTATCAAGATTATCAATCCAGTTTCAGCCATTGTTTGATTGCTAACATAGACATCACATTGGAAATGTGTTTTGCCGCCGCAAATAGATATGGTTAGTTCAACCATATCTTCATCTTCCCATATTTTCTGAAACGTAATTGACGGTTTCATGTATTCATTGACGCCCAACGGCCAAGCTCACTCGACGAATACCGCAAAGTGGTTTTTGGTCGAGTGGAGCGCCGAGTTATGTGTTTATGGTAATATTTCAATTGGAGTTCCTGCCTTAACTAAATTCCATATTTCGTCCATTTCACTGTTTGTTACAGCAACACACCCATTAGTCCAGTTGAAATTCTGAGATAGCCACGACAGCCAACCCAACCCATTCTTCTGGCCATGAATCATAATCAGTCCGCCAGGGTTAACACCTTTCTCTTTTGCTTTGACCTTGTCTTCTTCATTGGGGTAGGAAATATGTATTGCTTTGTAAAATGAGCTATCACTCTTTTTGTAGTCTAGGAAATACTTTCCCTCTGGGGTTCTTTCATCCCCCTCCTTCTCTTTGTGACCCTTCGGATTAGCGCCAAGGGCTATAGAATATTCTTTAATCTTTACGCCCTTAGAGATGAGATACATTTTCAATTCAGATTTCTTCACAAGAACATGATCAATATCTGACCCTTGGGCGGGTATCACCCATGAAGCAAGGAGCAGGAATATAAGAAAGATGTATCTCATTTTTAAACATAACGTTGCACTCAGCGGGAAATCGCCGCGCAGCGGTGATTTATCCGTTGCAGTGCCCTGTTATACGCTACATTAAACATTTGAAGTTGCTCTTTTAATCATTTTTTCCACATCCAACTCCATATTTACCGAATGTAAAGTTATATTTGGATGACTATTTGCATATACTCTAAATATTTCATCAGCAAATGCTTGCCCAATGCTTTGGACTCCTTCAAAATCAAAAATAACATATTCAAATCTCTCAACTCGAGCAAGAAACCAACTTTTCGTTCCCATATTGGGCTAGCCGAACAGGAATAACGGTTCTATTAAACTGAAATTCATCGGGACCAGCGTACTCATCAAAAATAGCTTGAATTTGGCGATCAGAATCTCTGTTTAACAACATATAAACTGAAGTGCCAGGATCATTTTTTGAAAATTCAGTTTCCAAGATGAAATCAAACTTAAATTTGTCATCATGGCTAAACTTAACCCCTTTTGAATCAATTTCAAATTTATCTAACACCCTTGAAGTAAAAAATATTCCTTCACCGGTGTGATTCTCTGGGTCAGTTGTTAATTTTCCTTTTGACAGCTCAAGTAGGGCTTGTCTTTCATCATCTAACCTACACAAGCGTTTAATTTTGCGAAAAATACCTTCTCCATCATCAAACACCAATATCATTAGCTTTTCACGATCCCTAGTCGCAGAGATATAGATGTTCTTGCCTCCTGAATGATCGATTACGTTATTTACCATTTCAGTAAAACCGTATTGACATATGTCTACTATGTTTTCAGGCAATCCGTCAAAAATATATGAGTATTGATTCCTCCATACTGTATCTTCAGCAAAATCTTCTGTAAGGGGAAATAGTGATTTATACTCTCTCACGTCACCTAGAAAGTACCTTTTACCCTTGCCAATACCTGTTGAGGTTAACCAACCTTCTGACTCAAGACGCCTTATGTGGCTATTTACCGCTTGAACCGAAATAGAGAATATTTTGGCAATATGTTTCGAAATATCAGTAGGATGGTGCCGAACGTCTCTCACAATTTGGCGCCTGATTCTCTCGCCCCTTTCTTTATTACCCATCAGTTATCCTTTAAGAAATATTTTTACTTAAAGGATACAAGAGGGTTTGACAGGCTACTTTCCTTGCATATAACGCCACAATGTGCTGCGTGAAGGGTAACAAGGCTTTCAAAAAAGCCTCGGAAACACTGAACTTCGTAAAAGCTAAGGCCGCCGACCCTTTACGTCAGATACAATTGTATGGTTATGTCATTGTTTTTAATCCTACTATTCTTTTTTTGTAAGTTGAAATGTTTTACAAGTTCTAATTTTGCTTATATTCCCTGTAATTTCGTTTAAATTGTTATTGATTTTTCCAACCAGGCCCACCATTCCATACCCCTTAGGCCTTATAATCCAAGATTTTGGTTCAAGTGAGAAAGAACCATCTTCGGTGAATTGTCCAGCCAACGAAAAAGTTCCTGATGGAATATTAGGATTCTTTGGAGTGGGATAAAACTCGAAAGTAGCACTTATACCCGTTGATGCAGTCGATAGCGTTAAAGTTAATCCTGTAATGCCCTGACCACATATATATGTTCCAACCCACTTACCATCTAAGCCTTCAGATATTTATTTTATTCTTTCAACCTTGGCCTGTTCCCACTTCATGAGTTTTTGCTTAGCAGCTTCATGCTCATCAGTACCTTCGATTACAGGTCTTGTAAATTTTCCCAATATGTTACCCCTATTTTTGATCGAAAAATCAAAGGTTGTAACTTTTGTTTTCCATTTTTCTCTATCCAACACCGAAACGGCTTTGCCAAATGCTTCGAATGTAATATTTTCGGCCAAAACCAAACGAACAACATCAGAGTCGACGTTACCACCAAGATGATCTATTTTTTCATATGTAGGCTTAAGAAGATTAATTTTTGCTATGAAACGCGAATGATAATTTGGCTCGACTTTTGAGCCCATATTTTCCATAGCCTGGATTTTTATTTTAGAAACTTCCATAAAGCCTGGTAGATTTTCTGCGACAGTCTTTTTTATATCATTCTCAGAAGGTTTATTCTCAAACATTGAGCATCCAATTGAAAATAAAAATAACCAAATGAAAATAACAGTAGTCAAATTATTAACCTTCATTCTTCACGCTCCTTTGTTAAATTATTTGTGAGTCAAAAAGCCCCTGACATAACGTTGCCATAAGCCGCGCGAGGTACGAGCGTCGGATTTGATGGCCTGGTGTGTGCCCGGCATGGGCATGATCTTATGGGGTGAAAGTCCCCTGTACATAGTCTGGAGAGTTGTCATTATCATAGACCACTTAAAAAGTACTAGCCGACGGCAAGGGCGTAAGGGTGACCGAGCGTCTGAAAGAAGCCCGAGTGCAAACCTGCGAGCCGACGAACAGAAACTGCCTGCTTAGTCGAGATACCCATCCGAATCTTGCATCAAAACGAACTATCTGGCAACCTAATCCTGAAGATCAACAAAACTCATCAGATATCAAGGAGTGATATCATGCCAAAGCCAAGGAAAGCACTCATCTCACTTGAAGCTACTCCGTACTATCACTGCGTCTCACGATGCGTTAGGCGTGCTTTTCTATGCGGTAAAGATAAATTTACCGGTAAAAGTTTTGAACATCGACGTGAATGGATCCAAACGAGACTGATTGAACTTGCTGGCATCTTTGCTATCGACCTCGTCGGCTATGCCGTTATGTCAAATCACGTCCACACGCTATTATTTATTGACCAGAAAACAGCAGAGAGCTGGGAGCCACAAGAAGTGGTTAAACGTTGGCATCGGTTGTTTAAAGGTTCGTTACTCTCGCATCGATTTCTTGATGGAGAGCCATTGTCACCTACTGAATATCATGCTGTGAATGAACTGATTAC
>JARRQF010000567.1:0-1436 GCA_037382065.1 Candidatus Thiodiazotropha sp.
TATCATTTGACCGATTACATGAAACTGCTTGATTGGACCGGTAGAGCGATCTTAGAAAATAAGCGAGGCTTCATTCCTAGCGATAAACCTCCAATCCTGGAGCGATTGCAGATCGACCCAAAAAACTGGCTCACCATGACTCAGGAGTTCGAGAGTCACTTCAAAGGTCTGGTTGGTGCTGTTAATACCCTTAAAGCAGCCTGCAAGCAGTTTGGCTATCGCAGAACACCCAATCTTACTTCTTTCCAGCAGATGCTGATGTAGCGCATCAAACAGCACACCAATCTATTCGGGTAATCAGCAGCGGCTGAGGGATGATTGTGTCCTTCAGCTGACAATTGATGCTTAAAATCTCTATGCCCCCCTATTTCTCTACTTTTACGACAAATAAACTGATCGTCTTATCGGCAGGGTAAGGTGTCGCCATCTTAATGGTTTTACTTTTATGTTTAGGCTATTTGAGTGGGTGTCTATTTAGACTGGGTAAGAGGTAATAATTATGTCTGAGTAACTCTTGACTTAGTTGGGGTGTCCATATATGTCTTATCTATTGCAATCTATTGCACTAGATTCTCAGCCTTGTCGGCTGCTCCATGTCTTATCTATTTTCCGGTCAAAAAACGCGCACGATCCGATGCGCGAAAAATTCCGAATCGACCAGATCCCTCAAAAAAACCGTGAAACTTTAGCCTACAATTTATGGCACCCAATAAATATCAGCTTCAACATCATACCAAAAATCACACTCTTCATCATCATCTTGAGGGTCGCACGGAAACTTCAGTCTAATGACGTCTGGCGAGCGAAGCTGCGCATCTTCCGCTGTCATGTAGACCTCCCCTGAGCCCTGAGAAGGTATAACATATCTGGATGTTGAAACAAGAAACGAGGTCATAATACCATCACCCTGAAATCCAATAAATGGCTCCTGTACCATAATATATGCATCATCAGGCGACCATTGTAAATTACCAAATTTCTGAAACCCCCCAGAATCCGCACTCTCCGCTAGCTTGTGCAGCCCAGACCCATCAATATTCATTACCCAAGGCACTTCTTTGTCACCATCCATAACAATGAATGCTATTCTCATATAATTTGATGAAATCACCATTTCAACTATTGTGCCTGTCAAATCATTAGGTAAAGGAATCGTTTTTTCTGTATCAATCGAAGTCGACAATACGCTCGTGAATAAAAAAGACCTTCCATCTTCTGATACAACTATCAGTCTGTTATCAGAAAGCCAGGAAAATGGTTGGGCTGAATACTCTGTCTTATCAATCGTCGTGAAACTAGTGCTGGTAGCTTGAAGAATGCGCAAATAACTATTGGAGAATAGTGCTAGATAATTAGCATCAGACGACATCTGTATATCGCTTCTAGCATCATAAGGAAAAAGATATGAACCCAGCATATTTCCATTAAAATCTTGT
>JARRQF010000567.1:1488-3669 GCA_037382065.1 Candidatus Thiodiazotropha sp.
ATTCTACCATCGATGTACTCGGAAGTATTTTGACTTTGTACAAGAAACATTGAAGAACTGTTCTTTATGGGTACTGCTTTGCTACGCCGTGCACTAGCGTACCCGTCGTTCTCGAACATTTCCGCCCAATCTGTATTAGGTATTTTAGTATACGACCCTGTTTTGATATCCATGAGCAAACCGCCATCCTTTCGGTCGTCGTTCGATGCAATATGTTTATTCCAGTCGTAGGTGAATAGAAAACGACCAGGTAACTCAGGGTTCAGACCGCTTACACCGCCACCTCCAAAAGCATCATCATCAGGTGAACTTGTTCCACCGCCGCCACAAGCATAGAAAAGCGATATTGTTAATAGTATTATAATTTTTATTAGGCATTTTCTAAATGAACAGTTCATTGTACGGTTACTCCATAGCATACAGCTCCATTTGATCATAGATAGTATTAAGATTCGACAACCTAGTCAATGATACATTCCCTCTAAAAAAGCAAAAGGCCCATATTCTGGGCCTTCTACTCTTAAGGCACTTAAAACTATATTTATTACTGCTTTCTAGCCAGCGCTGTCATACCTTCAGCGATAGACTTGATTGCTGTAGAGCTAGCGTTTGTCATTAATATGAGGACACTCACTGTTTAATCGTTGTTGTGAAGGAAATTGGGGAGACCCATCAAATAGCTATTATTCAAACTGCTGATTTTTATTATTAATACAGAAATTCAACGATATCGTGGCTGGTTCAAACATTGGGTGTCCCAATATGTACGATCATTTCGATTATTCAGTCTTTCACACTGCCAGATTAGACGTTAATATGCAATTTCTAAATTGGGTGTCTTGATAATTCTGGTGCGGCCTATACCCTCAAACAAGCTTGTCAGAATCTAGGATTTCAAAGAAGTACGGGCATGTCGGCCTGTCGGCAGCTGTTTACGTAGTTCAACCGAGCAACCACAAATCATCTAGCCCAATCTGCATTCGCAGAGAGCGTCGTTTGGTCTTTTTCGTATACATAAATCCGTAAAGCAGTGTTTCCGTTTTATAGTCGAGTGGAAAATAGGCATTTCCAAGCAAATAACCAGACTTAGTACTACGCTCCAGTCCTGACCTGAATAGATTTTTGTAGTGATTCCTACTTTTAATCCTACTTTCTTAGTATGGCTGTCCTGATTAACTACCCCTTAGTTTTTTGGAGCTGTTCTTTTGCGGCTCGCTTTATGTTGAGGTCCGCTCCTCACCCAAACAAACGGTACTTATATCAATATCTCAACCTTCAAACTTTACCTCTCCTTCAGCAATCTCCCAACCTAAAAATGCTATTTCATCGTCAATATAGTTCGCTTCTTTTATAGCCTCCTCACTGAGTACACACGACTCAATTTTTATGATAACACTTTCATCTACTTCTATTCGAGCCCACTGTTCGGTTTTGCAGCTTTGACAAGCCCAGGATACTAATATGGTAATATTTTATAGCAGTCGTAGCCACAATCTTCGATATTATCATCTAAGTCCAATTTGGACCCTAAACCAAGATATTTATAGTCAGAATATTTACAAATCTTAGTTTGCATGCATGTTTCACCAGTGGCGGATGAAACAGTATTACAATTAGGGCATTTTAGTTCAGCTACAAAATAATCAAAGCTCATAGTTACTTTCCAGAAATAGGTATAACACGAATTGTTCTATGATTAATGGTTACATCAAACCCACTCGGATGAGTATCAGGTAAAAACTTATTGATCTGATTTTTAGGGACCTGAGACAACCTGGCAAGATTTTTAAAAACCGCCACATCAGCCGTTATCAGTATTCTTTGGCTACCTTCCGCGAAGAATGTATCCGCCACAATTTGCCTATCTTGATGTCCTTTAGGTTTTCCAACCATTACAGTTTTATTTTTACTTAAAGGTATGTTTTCCAATACATTAAAGTAACTAGTTGAGACACCCATCCAAATCTTGCATCAAAACAGACTATCTGGCAATCTAATCAAGAACATCAACAAATCTCATCAGATATCAAGGAGTGATATCATGCCAAAGCCACGGAAAACGTTAATTTCTCTTGAAGCTACACCCTACTATCATTGCGTCTCACGATGCGTCAGGCGTGCCTTTCTATGTGGTAGAGATAAATTTACCGGTAAAAGCTTTGAACATAGACGTGAATGGAT
>JARRQF010000568.1:0-3892 GCA_037382065.1 Candidatus Thiodiazotropha sp.
GCCTACCCGGCCCTCGACCAGGCCGCCCAGGCCGGTGTCGAAATCAACCCCTGGGCTCGAGTCATCCCGGTGCGCTGCCTCGGTTCCGTGAGCCTCTCCTGGGTCACCGACGCCCTCAACAGCGGTTATGACGGCATCGTCATGATGGGCTGCCGTCGCGACGACGACTACCAGTGTCACTTCGTACGCGGATCGGCCATGGCCGCCGAGCGTATGAGTAAAGTAGGCGACACTCTCGACTCGTTGAACCTGGAACCGGAACGGGTCCAGCTCTACGAAGTTGCCATCACCGACGTAGAGCGCGCACCCAAGCTGATCAACGACATGGCTGAGACCGTGGAGAAGATCGGCCTGAGCCCGTTCAAGTTCTGAGGGGATTGAAAATGAGTGATTTGAACACCGCAATGATCGAAAAGTATCGCAGCAACTTCCTCAAGGAAGTTGAGGCGAACGTAGAGGAAGGCGAATGGGTCAAGATGTGCATGCAATGCGGCGTGTGCTCCGGTTCTTGCCCCTTGGGTAAACACTGGGAACACCCACCCCAGGAGATCTTCATGATGATTCGCGCCAACAAGCGCGAAGCCGTCCTGAAATCCGACTCCATGTGGATGTGCACCTCCTGTTACAACTGCATCGCACGCTGCCCCCGCGGCCTGCCGATCACCCACATCATGCATGGCCTGGCCGTCTACTCCAAGCGACTCGGCCTGACCCAGCAGAAGCAGCCCACCGCGGAATTCTCCCAGATCTTCTGGGACAACCTGATGAAAAAGGGCCGGGTCAACGAGCTGAAACTGGGCCTGTCCATGTACTTCAAGGACGGCTTCGGCCAGGGCGTCAAAAACGCCATGGCCAACCAGAAGCTGGGGCAGAACATGATGAAGGCCAAGCGCATGAACGCTATGGAGTTCTTTGGTGGCCACAGCATCAAGGATCTCGGCGGCTTTCACAAGATCGTGAAAAAGGCCCAGGAGATCGAAGAAGGCAACCTGAAGGACGTCAAGTAGAGGACAAACCGACATGGCAAAGATAGAACTCTCATTCTACCCGGGTTGCTCCTCACAAAAGGGAGCCACCTCATCCAACTACCTGGTCTCGGCCCAAACCATGTGCGAAGAGCTGGACATCCAGCTCAACGACATCCCCGACTGGAACTGCTGCGGCGCCTCCATCGGCTACGGCGGCGGCGGCGAACTGCCCCGCCTGACCCTGTCAGCGCGGAACATCGCCCTGTCCGAGCAGCACAACCCCGGCCAGGAGATCGTCGCCACCTGCGCCGCCTGCTGGCTCTCCACCCGTGAGGCCAAAGAGCGTCTGCACGAAGACGAGCAGATGTTCAAAGACGCCAACACCGCCCTGTCCGAAGGCGGACTGAAGTACAAAGGCGAAGCCGGCGTACGCCACATGGTGGAAGTGCTGATCGAGGATGAAGTACAAAGGCGAAGCCGGCGTACGCCACATGGTGGAAGTGCTGATCGAGGATATCGGTTTCGACGCCATCAAATCGAAGGTAAAGAAACCCCTGGAAGGCATCAAGATCGCCGGCTACGTAGGCTGTCAGACCAACCGCCCCTTTGGTATCGCGGGCGAATCATTCGAAAACCCCAAATACCTCGACAACATCGTCGAATCCGTGGGCGCCGAATCGATTCCGACCTACGAGAAAAAGGTGCAGTGCTGCGGCGGCGCCCTGGCCTTCTCCGAACCGGAGAAGTCCCAGGAGATGATCAAAGGCATCATCGAAGCGGCCTACGACAACGGCGCCGACATGATCGTCACCCCTTGTCCGCTGTGCCAGGCCAACGTGGAGATCTACCAGGACAACATCAACGAAACCTACGGCACCAAGTTCAACATGCCGGTGGTTTATTACTCAACGCTGATGAGTGTGGCCTTTGGGCGGAATGCTAAGGATTCTGCGCTGGATGGTCATATTATTAAGGCTAAGAAACTGGAAGATATTGCTAGTAAATAGTGGGAATATTTTTCCGGTATGCAGAAAAGCCCGCTGTTGCGGGCTTTTTTGTGCGTGGGTATTTTTCGTGCCTAAGAACCTTTTGTGTGCCTGCTATACTGGTTGATGTTGATGAATTGATGGCTTCACTCAACTCTTCAAGGAGTCTTTTATCAATTTAGCGTCATTGTCCTTTTTGGTGATTCAATTAGGTCGTGTAATACCGAAAAACAAGTAATGTGGGTTTATTATCAAGGACTTACAAGCAAAGTCACGGGGATAGGGGACGCAGCGGTGTGTTTAAACACGCCTTTTAGGTCCTCGAATTATAGTTATAGAAACCTTGATATGTCGCTTACTCTCAACCAGTTGACTTTACTAGGAGAAAAAATGAGTACTAAAAAGCCTGAAGAAGCTCAATCAAAAATGGCTGTAATAGAAAATGTTGGTTCTCAAGAAGTATTTGAGTTCCTGGAGAACATCATTATCCAATCCCAAGCGGCCGGATCCACAGTTTGTATTGTTACAATCTCACCCGGTACGATTCAGTCTGGGGGAGAAGAGGGGTGTAGACCGACAGCATTGCATTGTCCGAAAGGATGCTGATTTAACATGCTCCCTACTGTGTCGGTAGGGAGCAATTTGCTACATATAGTGGTTATATGCACACAAATGAATTTATACAGATAGTAAAAGGGGCCAAGCGGTCTGCCTTATATAATCTTAGGAAAGGGTATGCATATCCAATAAGCGATTACGAAGTTCGTATTCTTGGCATTTTTCATAAAAAGCCTACAATATCAAGAATCGTCCGCGAGTCAGGGTTACCGAGAAAAACTGTTATTCGAGCGATTGCAAAATTAATTCGGTATGGAGCCATCGTGCCAGGAATCAATCCGCAGTTATTCGACATTGATAGTGCTACCGAATTATCTCTACCCCCTAACCAACTGTACAGAGCATGGCTAGAAACAACAACTAAATGCAATTTAAAGTGCAGGCATTGTTATGCAAATAGTAGCAATGATATTTCTCAAGCCACACTTACAAGCGATCAATGGAAATCAATCATAGATAAAATATTAGAATATGGTTGTGAGCATATAAACTTCATCGGCGGAGAGCCATTGTATTATGAAGACATCGGCGGAGAGCCATTGTATTATGAAGAATTACTTAGAGAGCTAATTAGTTATATAAGATCGAACTATTCACAACAGAATATAGGAGTATTTAGCAATCTTTCAGTTACACCAATGTCGTGCGCCGACATAGAATACTATAGAGCGAATAATATAGGATTTGGCACTAGCTTATACGGAATCACAGCAGAAGATCATGATAGGTTTACGCAAAAACGTGGCAGCCATGAAATATTAGTTGGCAACATAAAAGCTTTGACTACCAATGGAATACATGTCTATATTAATCATACAATTTTAGAATTAACTACAGATTTACTTGCGCGAGCAAAGCAAAAATACAAGAAACTGGGAGTTTTTGATTACGAAATAACTTACCCATCTTCTGTTGGGAGAGGCAGGCACTTAGAGGTCAGGCTCAAAGAAGATACTGATCAGCCCCCACCTTCTGTTAAGATAATACCTCACACATACTACACTAGCACACGGTTTAATAGCTGCTTCTATGACCACATAGCGGTAAACCCAGCAGGTTGGGTTATGCCTTGCATCATGGCAAGGAAGAATACTATTAATCTTCTTGACTCGGGCCTTAGGGAGTACTTCAATTCCAATGAATATAGGAGTATGTCCGAACTATCCATGCTTGAAGTAGATGGTTGCAAGGATTGTGAGTTTAAGTATGCGTGTAAAGATTGCAGGGTAAAGGTCAATTCAAGTGGTGGCGGATGGAAAGGAAAGCCAAATTGTGGCTATGATCCGAGAATTTAAACGTCGCCATCACATAACATGTGGG
>JARRQF010000569.1:0-2630 GCA_037382065.1 Candidatus Thiodiazotropha sp.
CAGGAGACAAGGCGCAATGCGCAGGGAATGGCTCGCCCTTTTCAAGCATTGCAACGCAGTATCCTGGCCTGAGCAGGCTTCCCTTCGGGCGAGACGCTAAGCGGTCATCCGCGTTGTTGGCGCCTTGGAAAGGGAGAAGCCATTCCCGGCGGCACGCGCCTAGCGGCTAACCGCTTAGCGTCACGCTATCATCGTCAATTTGTATGAAGCACCACACTAGGTTCGAAATCAAAAACCGGGATATATTGGCGATGATTGTCACCAAAATCAGCCACGGGCAGGGTAAATGTCCAGTCTTCACCTGTCCTGGCGAAATAGTCGTAAGGCTCTGGCATACCCTCGATATAGACCTGCATATCCCCTTGATCGTACATGCTCAAGACAAAGGTAACCTCGCCTTGCGGCAGCTGATCGTAAGCCGTTGGGTCTGGGGCGTGAGTGATGCGACGGTAACTCTGGCCATCCGGGGTGATGGCGTAGAGATCGCGGATATCTATCGAGCGATCCCAGTTGTGCGCACTGTCAAAGGCGATTTCACCACCATCGGGACGCCAACTGAGCCCTACCATCCCAATGCCAAAGCTGGGATCCGTACCCTCGGCGACGCGCCATATCGTGGTGTCCTGGGTGCCGTCCGGGTGGATCAGGTGGATCTCCTGATTGGTCGTGCTCGATCCCACATAGGCGATTACCTGCGCATCCAGTCCGGCATTCGCGGCGCCTACCATGAAGATGATCGAATAATCGATCTGGTTGGCGTTGCCGGCCTCGTCCTGGCAGCGGATGTAGTAGTGATAGGTGGCGTCATCGGCCAGATTATTCAGGGTAGCCGAATGAGTGGTGCCATCGGTTGTCTCGAGTTTGTCGACCATGGCCTCGAAGGCGGTATCGGTCGAGGTGGCATATCGGCACTCGGCGACAACGTTCGTTGCGATCGACAGGGTGGTCGATGTCGTACCTGATGGGAGCGTCGTTGAAGGGGCCGGCGATGGGTTCGACAGGGTAGGAGCCTCACTGTCGTCGGTATTATCTGTTGGGTTATCCGGACTATTTTCATCATCTGATCCACCACCACCGGAGCCACCACACCCCAACAAAAGGACTAGACACACAATACTGGCGCAGATTCTATGCAGCATGATTAACCTCCATCCATGAAAAAACATCGTCCTTTAAAACAATCCGGAAGGATTTAACAAACCTTGCGGAATTCTCCATCCATAACTTGTTTGGATGGAGATGGATAGCAAAGCCAACGAAGTTGGCTAATCTTTTGGGCGTTCCTGATTCTGAATATAATCACATAAAATCCTTGGCATGATATTGGGATGTAACTCCAGCATCAAATGCACATGATCATCCTCGCCACCAAACGCTAATAAATCAATTTCCCACTTTCCGCACAGATCACGAAATATTTGCTCAAGATTGATTAGCATCTATTTAGTAAAGCATTTTCTTCTGTATTTAGTCACTAACACTAAATGGTATTTCAGATTATAATCACAATGATAGTGGGATTTATGTTTTATAATGACATTGTAACACTGAGACGTTTTTGCTATATTCTAAAAATGAAAGCAAATAAGTATAGAATTTATCCGAACCCTGGTTAAAGCAAGCACATAGTCAGGTATTGCAAAGTGCCTTACTGCATCTGGATAATGCCTTCAAAAACTTTTTTCAGGGACAGGCAAAATTTCCTCGTTTCAAAAAGAAACATCAGAAGCAATCCATACAATACCATAGCAACAAGAGGTTCTAAAGGCAGAGCAAAGGCAAGATTGCTCGTGGCAAAGGCACATGAAAAGGTTGCTTTTGCTCGTTATGATTTTCAACACAAATAATCTAAAATTATCGCTGACGAAAACCAAGCGGTGATGATTGAGGATCTCAACATCAAAGGTATGACCAAAAACCGAAAGCTGGCAAGACATATTCAGGATTTGGATTGGTATGGTTTTACAGCCAAACTGGCTTATAAACTGAAAGAACAAGGAAAACATCTGGTCAAGATTGACCGATGGTATCCCAGTTCCAAGATATGTTCTTGCTGTGGTCAAAAACAAGGCACGATGCCTTTGAATATCAGGCAATGGCAATGTTCGTGCGGTGCGGTACATGACCGTGATATCAATGCCGCTGTCAATATTGTCAAACAAGGTATTATCAAACTAAAGGCCGATGGGTACACGGTCTCTGCGGATGGAGGCAAGCGTCAACCTTCTGAGTATTCAGAAGTAGCAGCCTAAGAAGTCCGAAACTCACCCTATAATCTTTGATTTAGTGGGAGAAGTATCACTGCTCTCAGCTTATGCTGCAAACGGACAAGAGGACGCATCCATGAATATTGTAAAAGGACTTGCTCCTGCTATTTCTCAATATAATGATTTAGAGCAGACCTTAATCAAAAAAGTAAGTGAAAAGCTTTGCGCAAAAGGGTATCCAATCAAGGAACTAACAAGAGTCTATTTAAAAAATAGAATCAACAATAAGAGTGAGTATTACGGTGATAATGCAATTGTTTTTATGATTAACCCGGCAATTTATAAATCAAGTGGTTATATAAATCCAGTGGAGAGTGTTACGTTAAGATGGGAAGATTCAACGGTTACTTATACGCCTGATGG
>JARRQF010000570.1:0-2640 GCA_037382065.1 Candidatus Thiodiazotropha sp.
AAAGCGACAGAAAATATTGTCGCTGGGCAGCCTATCAGGAAACCCCATCAGACCAAGCAAGCCCCGCCTTCCAGAGTAAGCATTCAAAAAAGTTACCGGAACCTTACCACCGCTCATATACCCTCTCCATCAACCATCCACCTGTTATCAATCAATACCAACAGAAGGCGTGGCACCTTGAGGCACAAAACCATCTCGCGTGCGATTACCCGACGAATCGGCACGCAACATCATTTTGTCTGATTTCCCTCTGCCGATATCCATTCCCATCTGATTTTAATTGGCTTTAGACTATCCTAAACGATTATCCTAAACGATGACTGTCCCGATATCTCACCATATCTCAGCCTGTGGTTTTTTGATTGGCTCGACTGTGTTGTTAGCTCTGCAGTATCTTTAGGTGTCTAACATATCCCACTCATCACCTAACACCCAACGTAAAGCCGATAACTTGCCATTAATCATTCCCCACTCAAAATCACTCCAAGGGCCAACATCGTCATAACTATCTTCTACTCGTTGTGCTGCCTTCATTGCACCTTCAAGAATGTGTTCATGAATAACGTTATTTCCGTAACGTTGGGTGCCTTCAGGAACGATTTCTATCTCACCATTTTCAATACCCCACATTCGGTTTTGATGCCTGTTGTACCAAACCTTGTCGACAAGCTCATCCATAGCATCAAAGATTTCCCTTAACCCTCTCGTCTCTTCTGTATAATCATACTCAAATTCAATTCCGGCTAAGCAGTCTTCATCGATTTGATTGATAGCTGACGCTAGGTTATTGAAATAAAATACGTTTGTATCGTTGAATATGTTGCTAAAGTCTGGATGCGGCTTTCGGTGGTCTTTTGATGAAAAATCATTATGATTATGGGTAACGAAAAGGCAGGTTTCTGAATCCCTATCTATATCCATAGAAAATTCATAAAACTGTTCAATTATGACTGCATCAGCTACCGAATTTCTACTAATGTGGAATGGTGCCTTTTTATCTAAACCACGTTGTACTGCTGCTATTTTAGAACGCTCACTTATTGCAATTTTTTCCGCTGATTCAATGAGCTTTTCTACTCTATGAATAGTTACATAGTTAGCATCGGTTAATAAAGGCAACCGTGCGTTAATTTCGTTTAGAACTTCAATTGTTTCTGCTAGCTTATCATCAGCAAATTCGCTTACTACGGCTTTTACCTGCTTAAATTCTTGAGATAACCTTTTAGCCGTCCTATTAGCTACGTCTTCCTTATTTCTTTCATACTCTTCAACGATTAGGTATGGAACTACCAATTTAATAACTCCCGATGCTACTAGCTCTTCTAGAGCGGAAATCAAAGGAAGATCGCTCTTTAACGAATAAAGTCTGTGGCTGGGGGCTACATATTTTAGTGGGGATTTGCGTGAATCTAGGCAAACCCTAATAAAAATACCCCTACCTGCTGGTCTACCCCTGCAAAAAGCGTGAAACTTCAGCTATATAAAACAACCTTAATAAACATAATTATCAAACATGTGATTTGCGTGTTAATTATTTAAAACCTGTAAATAATATGACAAATTAGGTATAAGGAGAATAACCGCTATCACCCATGTATATCAAGGCAGAAAACTGGGGCCTGAATCATCTGTCCACCCGACCTCAATCTATTCAATCTACCGGATTCTAGGTTGAATCCACCCTCTTCCACAGCCTTTCTGCCCTTCCGACCTAGTTCAGGCAACAGGCTTCCAGGCAGCCTATCTTTCTGTTACTGTGCCGCTTAGAGAAGTGTGAAACCCATAACGATACAAACCAGTCTGAATCGAATGAGGCCCGTGCTGCCGGTAGCAACTCGGAGGGGTAATACGAGGACACTCACCATTTAATCGTTGTTGTGAAAGCACTGTTATTTGAAATAACCATCTGATGGAGTGCTTTTTGAAATGGGTCACATCTATACGTTCTGTTATGAATAAAGAGGTTATCGCTGTTGATGGAAAAACTTTGCGTCGTTCTCATGATGGTGACCACAAGACAGCTATTCATATGGTGAGTGCTTGGGCAACGGAAAGTAATATCGTGCTGGGTCAGGTAAAAACAGCGGAAAAATCGAATGAAATCACAGCGATACCTGAATTATTAAAGGCATTAGCTTTGAAAAAATCCCTCGTGACAATCGATGCCATGGGGTGTCAGAAAACCATAGCGGAAGCTATTGTTGATAAGGAAAGCGACTACTTGCTGGCAGTGAAAGACAACCAGCCAAAATTGAAAGAGGCCATCGTAGCTAGCCTGTCACATCGAAAGCCAAAGAACTATGTCAATCCACTCATAGATTTTCATGAGGAATCTGAAAAAAATAGAGGCAGAAAAGAAACGCGCCGCTGTTGGACAACCACCTCCTTAAGTAAGCTGGATAGGGTGGAGGATTGGAAGGGACTGAGTCAAATCGCATTGGTTGAATCGGAAAGGACGATTCAAGGGAAAACATCAATAGAGCAACGCTATTATATTTGTAGCGCGACACTGAGCGCTCAGGAATTACTGCAATCTAGCCGTAATCACTGGGGCATAGAAAACAAGTTGCACTGGGTACTAGATATGGCATTTCGAGAGGACGAATGCCGCGTCCGAAAAGGATATGGCTCAGAAAATTT
>JARRQF010000571.1:0-2869 GCA_037382065.1 Candidatus Thiodiazotropha sp.
TCCGAACCGCGATCGGGTAGGGTTGGATTTTTCTTCACTTCAATACTATAAGTTGGATTGTGCCGTTCCGTGTCACCAAGTGGTTTATAACGCACAACAGTGCCATCCGTATACTCATATACGTCCATCATTTGCGGTGGGGGACCATTAATGGACACCTGTCTCACCGTGCATCTCCCAGCTTCGACTTCATCGGCCATCGTCTCTAGGAAGCGTTCTTCCCGCATTTCGTTGAGTTGTCCTGCGAGACGCCGCCCATTCCCCCCCGTCGTACCGGCGGCATAATCTCTAAGCTGCGCTTTTGTTAAATCATCAAGCCTCTCGATATTAAAAGCTGTACCATCGTGAGCCGCGCGTTTAGCAGTCTTCTTTGCAGAGTGCAAGGCTTCGTCCAACGCCACTTCCTTTGCTGCATTTTTCGCCGCCTTATTGACTGCATTTCTTACCTGCTTTGGCGTCATACCTTGGGCTGTTGCCTCAGTAAACGCCGTGTCCCCTGCAGAGGTTGCGGCTTCGATCACTTTCTGTTCGACAACAACCTTTTCCGCCTCCTCAAACAGATGGGGATACATCGCTATAGCCCGTGCCCACTCTGCAGCACTCTTCACGGTGAGGGTTTGATCCAGAGTCTTCGAAAACAACCTCGGCGCATCTGCGTGCTCTACCCATTCCGGGACGCGCCCCGCCTGTGTCGCCTTATCGAGTTCCCCAAGCTTTTCCTCGATATTTGTCAGATGCTCCTGAGCCATCGCCCTGTCGACGTTTGGCCCGCCCTCCTTGAGCAATATCTTCTGGGCGTCGGCCTCCACCTCTAGCTTGGTCTGAATCAGATCAACTCGACCTGCTTGGCTCATCTGCGGCCAGTTTGCCAGATTCTCCTCAGTCAGCTTCAACATCTTAGCTCGCATCACAGGATTAGCAAGCTGTTGCAGATGCACAAACTCTTCGGCTAATGCCGCTTGGCGTGCTTCTTGGGTTACTCCCTTGCTACTGATGACTTCTACATTAACTTTGCCACCTTGGCCGGATTTCAGTAACGTGACCGCCTGCAACACCCAATTCCGTAGCCGCTTCTTTCAGGGTTACTATATTTTTCGATAGCTTTCTGACAACCGTAGCCACCGCGCCTGCGTCCAAACCTAAACCGACCCAGGCGGCGGCTGCCCACCCCCAATGCTGCTTCATTTCTGGGGGGAGTAGCCCTGCAGTGGGATCGAGAGCGGTGTTGGTCGCCGCATTGGTTTTGATTAGCTCATTCGTTTGGCTGAGCGCGCTGTGTCCACTCAGAAAGGCGCTGCCACTCAATAGAGCGAGGCTTAATCCACCCGTGAAACAGCCCGAAGCTACGACCAATCCAACCGACAATGCCGCCTCACCTAACTCCCAGGCCATCTCAATGCGACCTTCTTTGGTTCCCCGTGATTCAATCCATTTAAGTGGCTCACCCTCGACACCCAAAACCGCTGCTGTGGCATGACGGATATTTGGCATCGCCCAGAGGTTGAATTCGTTATGTTTAAGATTATTGCGTGTGGTCTCGTTATCTTTCAGCGCTTCTTGGGCTTGCTGATGGAGGCTACTAACCTGATCCGCTTCACTCAGTGCCTGAAACGCGCCCAATTTCCCAGGTTCGATGCGAAGTAGCAGGGGATATTCTTTTGCAGCCACACCACGCTCTGCCTGGAGTTGACTAAGGTCATGCTCAAGGCCCGCTATCTTTGTTTCAAGACTTCGCTTGTCTACACCTGAAAAATCAACGTAAAGCGGCCCTTGAGTACCGTAGTACATAGGCTCTATCAATTTTAGTTCGTTATTCGCTGCTTCCAGCTCAGCGCGTTTTTCAACGATGCGTGTGTCGATCAACGCCATCTGTTTTGTGCTTTTGGCAATGGCCTGTCGATCGGATGCGGTGAAATGCTTGGCAGGCCCACCGTTTGTGCTTTCTGAGAGACGCCCTAACGTGGCTTTGATGCTCTGATGGGATTTGGCGAGCACTGAAAAACTCAAATCGCGCATGGCACGGATAGGCCCGCGTTCCCGGTGGATGAATCGGTTAGATAGGCAACGTATTGATCTTCTGATACCAATGCCTTGATTGCTGGATCGGCTGACTGGAAACTCGCGCAACCTGTCGATGAGCCTACGGCACAGGCATCGGGTGCCAGCAGGTCAATATCAAAACTGGGGGATAGCCAACTGGTCTTTTGTAGCTGATAGATGACGTAGTGGCCATGCTCCTTGACGACAGCGGCACCGCCGCTTTCATTAAAACCCTCGAAATTTCGTGCTTGTGCTGTGGCCTCTTGTAACGAAGAAAACTCTTGGGTCATCCTCTGGCCAAAAGAGAGCGGCGCCTGTTTCGATTCAGAAAAATTTTTCCTAGCCCCTCCTATTGTGCGCTCGACGGTCGAAGATAGCTTACCGGCTGGGCGACCCGTGCGTTCACCTATCGAAAATCGCCAGGAACCAGGGGTATCTGATTGGGGCGTTACTTGATTAGTTTCGGCCGTCAGGCCTTGTCTGTTAAGGCTGGCATTAGCGAATTGGTTATTTTGAATTTTCATGAACCCTCCCTGGCCTATTTAAAAGCTGAGTGTTGAGATGATGGGAAATGATAGGGGGAGATCACCGTTCATCTTTATTACAACACCCTATTAGCGACCGTTTTTTTACATCTTATGTCAGCTTCTGGTAACAGGAAATCAGAGGTAACCCTAGCTAGGGTTATTACTAGTATGGCGCTATTGGGCTTTATTCGCGCCATATTCAGGTGTTCTGCCCCTCGCCCTTTTCCTCTTTTTTTAGGTTCAACCTTACGGCTCGCAGCTTCGTTGTCCAATGGTCTCCCATCTTCGCCTGGCTTCCTTTC